>JALRFZ010000511.1 GCA_023253615.1 Verrucomicrobiales bacterium
AGAGAAGGACCCAGGACATCAGTCGCTCTCTTTCCCCCTCAATTCCTGTCGCGGCCCTGACAAGAATTGAGGCGCCGCGATCTCCTCCGCCAGGTTCCGCCCTCCGAGCGAGCCGAGATACTCCAGCTCCTGCGCGAGGACCTTCCACGCCGGTTCGCCGCCGGCGCAGGTCGCGCCGCAGGGCGTGCGGCAGACGAATCCGTCGTAGCCGGGGAAACGCTGCGGATCGTTCTCCTCATCGTGCAGGGTCAGCACGGGACGGTCCTCGTCGATGCCCTCGATCGAGAGCGGATGCATCCAGCAGGTGACCGGTTTGTAATACCAGGGCGGCAGTCCCCGCCGCGTCGCGAGGGCCTGGAGGGCGCAACGCGCGTCGGCGAGGAGAAAGACACAGGCCGTCTCGGGAAAGTGCGCCGGGTAATCCTCGACGACACCGTGTTTCGGCTGGTGCCGCACCGCCGTCTTCGGACCTGAGACGGCATCCTGCCACGATCCGTAGACGACGACCTGCTCAGGCAACCCGAGCCCCATACCCTCGAGTTCGACGCGCGACTCCTCCACGATCCGGCGCACCGCCCCGGCCTCCTCCGGACCGAGATAGACGCCGTCGTGACAACAGGTGCCGGCGCACACCGCGAGATCGCATCGGCGCAAGGGACGTTGCAACGCAGCCACGTCGATCTCGAGCGCGGAGACCGCCTCCCCGAGCCAGGCGAGAGTTTCGGGAAAGGCCGTGATTGCGCGATCCATGAGCGGGCGAACTTGCGTGAGAACCGGGCCATTGTCGACATCTCCCTTTGACAAGCCGGGGTTTTTCCTTCCCCGCTTCCCTCCCCCAGCCCCTGTGGATGATGCGACTCCCTTTCCTCCTCACGATCCTCCTCGCGATCCTCCTCGCCGCCGGTTCCGCCCCGGCGCAGAAGCTCGAGTTCAACCGCGATATCCGGCCGATCCTTTCGGACAAGTGTTTCGCCTGCCACGGCCCTGATGCGAAGAACGCCAAATCCGAATACCGGCTCGATACCTTCGCGCATGCCACCGCCTCGATCGACGGAGTCCCCGGCATCGTCCCGGGCAAGCCGGAGGAGAGCGGGGTCCACTGGCGCATCCACAGCGACGACCCCACCGAGGTGATGCCGCCGCCCTCGTCGAAACGCTCCCTCACCCCCGGGGAGATCGCGATCCTCGATCGCTGGATGAAGGAAGGCGCCGAGTATCAGGATCACTGGTCCTTCACGCCGCTGCCGGAAGAAGCGGCCGTGCCGGAGACGGATTCCCCCTGGGTGAGGAATCCGATCGACGCCTTCGTCCTGGCAAAACTCCAGGAAAAGGGTTTCAGTCCTTCGCCCGAGACGAGCCGGGAGAAGTGGCTGCGCCGCGTCTCCTTCGATCTCGCCGGCCTGCCGCCGACTCTCGCCGAGATCGACGACTTTCTCGCCGACACGTCTCCAGACGCGTATGAAAAGGTCGTCGACCGTCTCCTCGCGAGCGATGCCAGCGCCGAGCGCCTCACCGCGGAGTGGCTCGATGTGGCGCGTTATTCCGACAGCTACGGATTCCAGGTCGACGGCGACCGTTTCGTCTGGCCCTGGCGCGACTGGGTCATCCGGGCCTTCAAGGAGAACCTGCCTTACGACGACTTCATCACCTGGCAACTCGCCGGCGATCTCCTTCCGGAGCCGACGCGCGATCAGAAACTCGCCACCGCCTTCAACCGTCTCCACCCGCAGAATGTCGAGGGCGGCAGCGTGCCCGAGGAGTTCCGCGTCGAGTATGTGGCCGACCGCGTCCACACCTACGGCACCGCCTTCCTCGGGCTGACGATGGAATGTTCGCGCTGCCACGATCACAAATACGACCCCATCACGGCGAAGGATTATTACGCGCTCTCCGCCTTCTTTGCGAACATCGACGAAGCGGGACTTTATTCCTTTTTCACCCCGGCGATCCCGACGCCGACCCTCTGGCTGCCAGACGCGGGGCAGGAGAAGGAATGGCATCGCCTCTCTGGTGAAATCGCCGCGCTCGAGAAGCAATCCGACGACCGCGCCGCATCGGCGAAGGCCGGTTTCGAGGCCTGGCTCGCCGCCCTCACCGCGCCCGAGCCCCTGCCCGCTCCGATCCTCGCGCACGATTTCGACGCGCTCGTGGAGGGAACCTTTCCCAACCTCGTCGCGAACGGTCCGGCCGCGAAGACCAATGCCAACAACGTCCTCGTCGAAGGACGCCGCGGCAAGGCCGTGAAGCTGACCGGCGACGATGCGGTGACCCTCGGTGCCGGCAACTTCACGAGATCCGATCCATTCTCCGTTTCGCTCTGGATGCAGACGCCCGACCGCAAGGCGCGTGCCGTCGTCTTCAGCCGCTCCAAGGCCTGGACCGATGCCGCCAGCCGCGGCTACGAGCTGCTCATCGAAGACGGCCGCCTCAACGCCGCGCTCGTCCACTACGAACCGGGGAACGCCCTGCGCGTCCGCACGAAGGAGGAATTCCCCGTCGGCTCGTGGCACCACGTCGCCCTCACCTACGATGGATCGAGCCGCGCCTCCGGACTCCGGCTCTACGTCGATGGCGAGCCCGCCAACCTCGAGGTGGTGCGCGACAAGCTGACCCGCGAGATCACCGGAGGCGGCAGCGACACCCTCGTCATCGGCGAGCGCATGCGCGACAGCGGTTTCAAGAACGGGCTTGTCGACGACTTCCGCGTCTACGATGTGACCCTCTCCGATGCCGCGGTAAAGAGTCTCGCCTCCGATGCGGCGACCTTCACACCCGATCCCGGCCACTATCTCGCCGCCCACGATGCGGAGTCCCGCGAACTGCGGTCCAAGCTGACGGCGAAACGGAAGGAGCTGGCGGCCCTCGTCGAAAAGATCCCCGAGATCATGGTGATGGAGGAATACGACGGCGAGCGGCGAAAGACCCATCTGCTCGAGAGGGGCTCCTACCTGACCCCCGGCGAAGCCGTCGCGCCCGCAACACCCGCCTTCCTCCCCGCCATGCCCGCCGACGCGCCGAAAAACCGGCTCGGCCTCGCCCGCTGGACGGTCTCAACCGACAATCCCCTCACCGCCCGCGTCACCGTGAACCGCTACTGGCAGCGGCTCTTCCTCCACGGACTCGTCGCCACCGCCGAAGATTTCGGCAGCCAGGGCCGTCTCCCCACCCATCCGGAACTGCTCGATTGGCTCGCCCGCGATTTCGTGAACCACGGGTGGGACCTGCGCCATCTCCTCAAGACCATCGTGCTCTCCTCGACCTACCGGCAGAGCTCCGACGTCGCCTCGGGCGAGCTCGCCACGATCGATCCCGAAAACACCCTCCTTTACCGCTACCCGGCCCCGCGGCTCACCGCCGAGATGCTGCGCGACAATGCCCTCGCCGCCGGCGGTCTGCTCGTGAACAAGGTCGGCGGCCCCTCCGTGAAACCCTACGACATCGGGTTCTCCTTCAAGCCCTCCACTCCCGACAAGGGCGAGGGCCTCTACCGCCGCAGTGTCTACACCTACATGAGGCAGACCGCCCCGAGCCCTCTCATGACGACCTTGAACGCCTCGAAACGGGACGTCTGCCAGGTGAAGATCGAGCGCACCGACTCGCCGCTGCAGGGACTCGTGATGCTCAACGCCCCTCAGTTCGCCGAAGCCGCCCGCGCCCTCGCGGCGGAACTCGTTGGCAAACACGGCGACGATGACGCCGCTCTCGTCGAAGAGGCCTTCCGCCGCCTCACCAGCCGCCGCCCCGACGATGCCGAACGGGCCGTGCTCGCCGGACTCCTGACAGAACAACAAGCCCACTATCAGAAACACCCCGGTGATGCAGCGGCCCTCCTCGCAGCCGGGGCCTCCCCACCCTCCGCGACCGACCAGCCCGCCCGCGCCGCCGCCGTCGCGACGCTCGTATCCACCCTCCTCAATTTCGACGAGTGCATCTCGAAACGTTGACCCCACTCCACGCCCCATGACCCGTGACCCTTTCCCCCCGCTTTCCCGCCGCGAAGCCCTCACCCGCTTCGGAGGCGGTCTCGGCGGCATCGCTCTCGCCAGTCTCATGGGCAAGGCCGCGGCCGCGGGCGGCACGCCTCCGCCCTACCTCACCGGACGCCCCAAGGCGAAACGGGTCATCTATCTGTTCCAGTCGGGCGGCCCCTCGCAGATGGATCTCTTCGATTACAAGCCCCGCCTCAACGCCGAGCAGGGGCGCGAACTGCCCGAAGAGGTGCGCATGGGCCAGCGGCTCACCGGCATGTCGGGGAATCAGGCCAGCCTGCCCCTTGTCGGTTCGCCCTTCAAATTTTCCCAGCACGGGCAGAGCGGGCAGTGGTTCAGCGAGCTGCTTCCCCACACCGCCGGGATCGCCGACGACATCACCGTGGTGAAGACGATGCACACCGAGGCGATCAACCACGGGCCCGGCGTCACCATGATGCAGACCGGCGCCCAGATCGGGGGACGCCCGAGCGTGGGGTCGTGGCTCAGCTACGGCCTGGGCTCGATGAACGAGAATCTTCCCGCCTTCGTCGTCCTCGTCACCAAGGGCATGAAAGGCCAGCCGCTCGTGAGCCGTCTCTGGGGCAGTGGTTTCCTCCCCGGCGAGCACGATGGCGTCCGCTTCAATCCTGACAAAGACGCCGTCCTTTACCTGAACAATCCCGCCGGGCTCGACGCCGCCTCGCGCCGCCGCATGCTCGACCGGCTCGAGGAGCTCCACCGCATCCAGCTCGCCAAATCGGGCGACGCCCTCCTCGAGACGCGCATCGCACAATACGAGATGGGCTTCCGCATGCAGGCCTCCATCCCCGAGGTGACCGACTTCGCCGACGAGCCCGACTCCACCTACCAGCTCTACGGCGAGGATGCCCGCACCCCCGGCACCTACGCCGCGAACTGTCTCATGGCCCGCCGCCTCGCCGAACGCGGCGTGCAGTTCATCCAGCTGTATCACCAGGACTGGGACCACCACGTAGGTCTCCCCGGAGGCCTCAAGACGAAATGCCACGAGACCGACCGCGCCTCCGCCGCCCTCGTCTCCGATCTGAAACAGCGAGGTCTCCTCGATGACACCATCGTCATCTGGGGCGGCGAATTCGGACGCACCAACTACTGCCAGGGCAAGTTCAATCCCGCCAATTTCGGCCGCGACCATCATCCCCGTTGTTTCTCCATGTGGATGGCGGGCGGCGGGATCAAGGCCGGCCACTCGCACGGCATCACCGACGACTACTGCTACAACATCGCCGACGGCGGCGTCCACGTGCATGATTTCCACGCCACCCTCCTGCACCTTCTCGGGATCGACCACGAGCGGCTCACCTTCCAATACCAGGGCCGCCACTTCCGCCTCACCGACGTGCATGGACACATCGTGAAGGACATCCTCACCTGATGCCGGCTCCAGGAAATCCTTGGACGATTGGGTGTTTTGACCTTGGAAATCTTCGTGGGCTGCGACCGCCGCCCGGACGGACACGACGCCAAAAGTCTTGACTTGGGTGGGCGGGTTTTTCAAATTTTACGAGTTTACCCGCTCCCTTTTTCGCCCCGGCTGGCATATCCTGTCGTGTTGGATCGTCTGTCCACCCGCATGAAGTCAGGAAACCGCCAAGACCTGCCCAGGATCGTCGCGCTCGGCGTGCTTCTCCTGTCGGCGGGTCTGTTCTGGCTCATCCGGCCGTCCGGAACGCCCGGCCCGCCGACCGCCGCGGACGGGAGCGCCGCGTCCGTCGAGTCCGGGGAAAAGATTGCCTCCGCCACCGGGGCGATCCCGCCCCCGCGGGACCACGCCGGTGCCGCATCCGTCGGCCTCATCACCACCCTGGCCACGCAGACCGCGCCCGCAGGTGCTCCCGTGCCCCCGGCGCTCGACCTCCGCTCGCTCCCCCTGCCTGCGCCCAAGGGCGACGAGCCGCCGGTTCTCGTGCTGCCCGGATCGTCCGTGCTCGATCCTCTCGAAGCACTCTTCGCGAGCGAGCCCGGTGCCACCGTCGTCGTGCCCCTAGGTGACGGGATCCGCTTCACCGGTACCCTCCTGCGCAAGGATCTCCAGCCCGGCACCCGCGTCCTCGGAGTCTCTGTCAGCGACGGCACCTCCACCCTGCACCTCGAGCGCACCCGGCGCGGGGATTACCGGGGCTCCATCGTCCATCGTTTTTCCCCCGTCGCCCATCGCCTCGCCACGCGTGAGGACGGCGCCTTCGTCATCGAGCAGCGCACCTTCCACGAACTCGTCTGCGCCGCTCCGGGCGCGACCCCGCAGTCCGCGAGCGGCCTCCCCCTTCCCGCCGGAATCGATCCCGCGGAAGCCTCCGCCCCCGCCGAAGGCGAAGTCGCCGAGGCCACCCCGCCCAGCCGCGACAGCCGCCCCTCCGCCACCGCCGTGATCTACCTCGACTTCGACGGACAGAGCGTCTCCGGCACCGAGTGGAACACCCTCCGCAACGTCACCACCATCAACGCCGCCGCCAGTACCCTCACGACCAACGAGATGGATGAAGTCTGGGCACGCGTCGCCGAGGATTTCGCCCCCTTCCACATCAGCGTCACGACAAACGCGGCCCGCTACACCAACGCTCCGCAGAACCGCCGCATCCGCGTCATCATCACCCCGACGAGCTCCTGGTACGGCAGCGCCGGCGGCGTCGCCTACCTCGGCTCCTTCACCTGGACCGGCGACACCCCCTGCTGGGTCTTTGAAAACCTCCTCGGCGACGATGTCAAGAGCATCGCCGAAGCCGCCTCCCACGAAGCCGGCCACACCTTCAATCTGAAACACGACGGCCGCGGCTCGAACGAATACTACTACGGCGTCGACACCACCCTCGTCAGCTGGGGTCCCATCATGGGAGCCGGTTACAACGCCGCCTTCACCCAGTGGAGCAAGGGCGAATACTCCAACGCCACCAACCTCGAGGACGATCTCGCCATCCTCGCCAACGCCACCAACGGATTCGGCTACCGCACCGACGACAAGGGCGACACCCTCGCCACCGCGCCCGTCCTCCGCCTCCAGGATGGCTCCACCACCCTCGTCGCGGACGGCGGCGTCATCGAAAAAAACACCGACCTCGACCTGATGCGTTTCACCGCCGGCGCGGGCACGGTGAGCCTGCAAGTCCGGCCCGCCGCGATCTCGCCGAATCTCTATCTCAAGGCCGACCTCCTCGACAGCTCCGGCAACGTCCTCCTATCACGCACCGCCACGAAGTCCGGCACCACCCTCACCCTTTCCCAGAGCGTCGCCGCCGGCACTTATTACCTCCGCGTCGATGGCGTCGGCATGCCCGTCGCCGCGGGCTCTTCGCCCCCCTACGCCTACGACGTGAGCGGCTACGGCAGCACCGGCGAATACGCCGTCTCGGGCAGCATCCCGGTCTCCTCCGCCCCCGCCGTGCTTTCCGTCACGCCCCTTTCGATCTCCCAGACTTCACCGCAGGGACAGAATGCCGGCAGCCAGAGCTTCACTGTCCGAAATGCCGGTGGCGGCAGTCTCGCCTACACTGTCACGGAGAGCCTCTCCTGGCTCTCCGCGAGCCCCGCAAGCGGCAACAGCACCGGTGCCGAAGTCGTCCACACCCTCACCTACGCCACCACCGGCCTCGCCCCCGGCACGTATCCCGGCTCGATCACCGTCACCGCCACCGGCGTCAGCGGATCGCCCCAGGTCATCGACCTCGTCCTCACCGTCACGCCCGCCGGCAGCGGCCTCACCTTCAGCAATGCGGGAGCCATCACCTTTCCAAGCAGCGGCACGACCGCGTCCGCGAGCCCGTATCCTGCCGGGATCAGCGTCTCCGGCGTGACCCAGCCGATCGGCTCCGTCTCCGTGGAATTGCGGAATCTCCAGCACTCATGGGCGTCCGATCTCGATCTCCTGCTCGTCGCTCCGAACGGACAGAACGTGATGCTCCTCTCCGACACCGGCGGGAACCTTGCGGTCGCCGGAGGTTCCGCCACCCTCCTCTTCCGCGACGACGCCGGAAGCGCCCCCTCCACCACCGCCCTTTCCACCGGCACCTACCGGCCGACCAATTACGGAGACGAGGACGTCCTCCCCTCGCCCGCGCCTCCCGGCCCCCACGGCACCACCCTCTCCGCCCTCGTCGCCGGCGGCGTCAACGGCACCTGGCAACTTTTCGCCGTCGATGATTTCCCCTCGTCAGACGGCGGACAGATCCTCGACGGCTGGTCTCTGACCCTCATCCCCTCCGCCGGACCCGCCGCCCCTACCGGCGTCTACGCCACCGACGGCTCCTTCACCGACCGCGTCCGCATCTCCTGGACGGCCTCCTCCGGCGCCACCGGCTACGAGGTCTTCCGTTCCCTCATCGACAGCCCCGGATCGGCGCAATCCATCGGCACCACCACCGCGACCAGTTTCGACGATTCCACCACCTCTGTCGGCGACACCCATTTTTACTGGGTGAAAGCCTCGAACACCGGGGGCACCAGCGCTTTCTCCACCTCCGACGCTGGCTTCCGCGGGGCCACCGCCACCAGCAACGACGCCTTTTCCAACCGGACCTCCCTCTCCGGGGAGAGCGTGAACGTTTCCGCCTCCAACATTGCGGCGAGCAAGGAATCGGGCGAGCCCAACCACGCGGGCAACGCCGGCGGCCGGTCCCTCTGGTGGAGCTGGACCGCCCCCTCCGCCGGCACCCTCACCGTCGATACCGTCGGCAGCAGCTTCGACACCCTCCTCGGCGTCTACACCGGCACCAGCGTCTCCGCCCTCACCACCCGCGGTGCCGACGACGACTCCGGAGGCAACCTCACCAGCCGCACCGTCGTGCAGGTCACCGCCGGCACCACCTACGCCATCGCCGTCGATGGCTACGGGGGCGCTTCCGGCACGGTGAATCTCACCCTCGCCTTCAGCGTCCTCGTAACGCCGCCCCCGACGCCGCCCTCGATCTCCGCCAGCGACGGCGCCTTCACCGATCGCGTCCGTATCGAATGGACCGCCTCCGCCGGGGCCACCTCCTACGACGTGCGGCGGAACACCACCACGGCGTTCGCCTCCTCCACCCTTCTCGGCAACACCGCCGCCGTCACCTACGACGACACCACCGCCATCGCCGGCACCACCTATCACTACTGGGTCGTCGCCCGGAACAGCGCCGGTGCCTCGTCCCCCGCCGGACCCGAGAGCGGCTTCCGCACCGCCCCCCTCTCCAACGACAACTTCGCCAACCGCACCCTCCTCACCGGCAACACTGCTTCCGTCACCGCCGACAATGCAACCGCGACCAAGGAGGTGGGTGAGCCCGCCCACGCCGGCAACTCCGGCGGGCGCTCCCTCTGGTGGCGCTGGGTCGCACCCTCCGCCGGCACCCTCGTCATCGACACCATCGGCTCCTCCTTCGACACCCTCCTCGGCGTCTATACCGGCACCGGCGTCGCCTCCCTCACCACCCGCGCCGCCGACGACGATTCCGGAGGCAACACCACCAGCCGCGTCACCCTCACCGTCACTTCCGGCACCGAATACCAGATCGCCGTCGACGGCTTCGGCGGAGGCTCCGGGAGCGTGAAGCTCCAGCTCAACTTCCAGGTCTCCGCCACCCCGCCGCCCGCCCCCGGGGGCCTCTCCGCCACCGACGACATCTTCACCGACCGAGTCCGCCTCACCTGGAACACCGCTGCCGGAGCCGCCTCCTACGACATCTACCGCCACACCGGCACCAACTTCTCGTTGGCCAGCCTTGTCGGCAACGTCGCCACCACCAGCTACGACGACCTCACCGCCGCCGCCGGCACCACCTACTCCTACTGGGTCGTCTCGCGCAACACCGCCGGCACCTCCGCCCCCGCCGGGCCCGAGAGCGGACGCCGCGCCGCCGCCATGCCCAACCACGATTTCGCCAACCGCACCTCTCTCAGCGGATCCGGCGTCAGCGCCAGCGGCAACAGCAGCGGTGCCGGCAAGGAATCGGGCGAGCCCAACCACGCCGGCGACGCCGGCGGCCAGTCGCTCTGGTGGAGCTGGACCGCCCCTTCCGCCGGCTCCCTCACCATCGACACCTTCGGCAGCGATTTCGACACCCTCCTCGCCGTCTATACCGGCACCAGCGTCTCCGCCCTCACCCCCGTCGCCTCGAACGATGACTTCAACGGCGCGACCAGCCGCGTCTCCTTCCCCGTCGCCGGCGGCACCACCTATCAGATCGCCATCGACGGCTTTCGCGGCGCCTCCGGCAACGTGTCGCTCCACCTCGCCTTCCAGCCCGCCACCTCCGGATCGAACGACGACTTCGCCGACCGGTTCCCCCTGAACGGAGAGTTTCTCACCGTCACCGCCACAAACGCCTCGGCCACCCGCGAGCCCGGCGAGCCCAACCACGGCGGCACCTCCATCGGCCGTTCCCTCTGGTGGACCTGGACCGCTCCGCGCGACGGCGTCCTCGTCGTCGATACCTATGGCAGCAACTTCGACACCACCCTCGCCGTCTACCTCGGCGACGCGACCGACCAACTCACCCTGCTCGCCGAAAACGACGACGACGGGGATTCCGGCACCTTCAACAGCGTTGTCTCCCTCGCCGTCTTCGAGGGAGAAGAGCTCGCCATCACCGTCGATGGTTACAACGGAGCCTCCGGCGCCATCACCCTCAATCTCGCCTTCACCAGCAGCCCTCTCCCCCCGTCCACCCTCCGCGCCCGCGCCCTCCCACGTGGCAAGATCGAGGTCACCTGGGCTCCCGGCGTCAACGCCATCTCCTACCTCATCGAGCGCCGCGATCCCGGCTCGGCCCGCTGGCGCGTCGCCGGACGCGTCTCCGGCAGTTCCCAACGCTTCGTGCAGACCCGCCTGCGCCCGCGCAGCTACTACAGCTTCCGCGTCCGGTCGGTCAACGCATCCGGCGCCTCCGACCCCTCGCCCGTCGCCGGCGCGAGGACACGCGCCCGATGATCCGGATGCGGCCCGATCCCGGACGCGATCCTCAGATCGACATCGCCGAGAATCCGCCGTCGACGATCATCTCGATGCCCGTGATGAACGATCCCGCCTTTTCCGAGGCCAGCAGCAGCGTCGCCCCGATCAGCTCGTGCGCCTCGCCGAAGCGCTTCGCCGGCGTGTGGCCCATGATCGCCGCCACCCGCGACTCGTTCAGCACCTTGCGGTTCTGCTCGGCGGGGAAAAAGCCCGGTACCAGCGTGTTCACCCGCACCTTCTGCTCCGCCCATTCGCGGGCGAGATTCTTCGAGAGATTATGCACCGCCGCCTTGCTTGCGGAATAGGTGAAGACCCGGCTCAGCGGACCCAGCCCCGAGATCGAACCCAGGTTGATGATCGATCCGCCTCCGTGCTCCAACATGTGTTGGCCGAAGATCTGGCAGCTCCGCAGGATCGCCCCCAGGTTGATGTCGAGAATTCGGGAAAATTCCTCGTCCGTGATCTCCAGCACCGGCGTCGGCGAATTCACCCCGGCCCCGTTCACGAGGATGTCGACCCGCCCCTGTTTCGCCACCACCTCGGCCAGCAGCGCCTCGAGCGAGGCCCGGTCCGCCACATCCGCCGACACGAAAAAGCCCTTTCCTCCCGCCTCCGCGATCCGCGCGAGACGCTCCGCGCCCTTCTCCTCGCTGCGCCCCACCACCACCACGGTCGCGCCCGCTTTCGCAAGCCCCAGCGCCATCTCGCCGCACAGCACGCCCGTGCCGCCGATCACCACCGCCGTCTTGCCTTCCAGGGAAAAAAGTTCGTTCAAATAATCCATCCGCCACCCATAGCGCAGACTCGCCCCCGGTCAACGGAGAGTGGTGCGTGGTCCGATGGAGGTAGGCGCGGTGGACGCATTTGGTTGACACCGGGGCGGATCCGCGATTCGTATTCCTTTCCACCGGTCCTTCGCGCCTCCCCTCCTCATGCCCTCTCCCGGATACCTTGAAATCGCCCGTTCCGCCGACCTCGAGGAAGGCAAGGGGCGTCCTTGCAGCATCGGCGACCATCGCCTCGCCCTCGTCCGCCATGGCGGCGTCGTCTACG
>JALRFZ010000304.1 GCA_023253615.1 Verrucomicrobiales bacterium
TTCGCTGCGCTTGTGGGAGAACTCACGCAGCTCGCGGACGATCTCCTTCATCCGGTCGACGCTGTCCTGGATGTCTTCGACAGCCTCGCGGATGGTGTCATCCTCCGGGAACTGGCGGAGACGGCGCCGGAGGAGGAAGAGCGCCTGGTTCGAGTGATTCAGGGGATTGCCGATCTCGTGGATGACGCCGGCGCTCAGTTGCCCGAGCGAGGCCATCTTGCCGGACTGGATGAGCTGTCCCTCGGTCTCTTTCAGCTCGTCGAGGGTCCGCCGCAGTTCGAGCGCGTTCTGCCGGAGGGCGATCTTCTTCTGGCGCAACCGCTCGCGTCCGCGGAATTCCTCGACCCGCATGGCGTGGTGGGAGAAACTGCCGGCGACGAGGACCGCCCCGGTCGCGACGAGGAAGACGAGGTTGCTGAAAAGACCGGCGGCGACCTTCGCATTGAGACCGTTCGCGATGGCCGGGGCACAGGCGATCAGGTAAAAAATGAGGACGAGACCCGACACGGTGAACGCCTCGCGGTAGGTCCACTGGAAGAGAAAGCCGATCGCCACGATGCAGAGCGAGAGACCGGCGTAATAGATCGTGGCGGGATCCTGCGTCACGAAAATCGTCATCGCCACGAAAAAGGCCGGGACGAGCGGCAGGGCGATGGTGAAAAATTTGAAATAGCGCTTCCCGAGGCGGGAACGGACGAGAATGAGCAACACCATCACCATCCCGGCACAGATCCAGCGCAGATAAGCGAAGAGCGCCTGAAACTCGGGATACGCGAAGTGATCGAGCACCGCGAAGAAGGACACCATCCCGACAGCCACGATGGCGATCAGATTGAGATTTCGCAGGGCGAAATGGCGGTCCTCCGCCTGCATCAATTTCCAGCCGAATTCAGACAGCCCGACAGGACGTCGGGACACTTCGGGAGAACGTGAGGTTGCGCCGGAGGAAATCATTTCTGGAATATCTTACCAGAAAGACACATTAATACCAGTAATTATTGAATTTATAATTCTTTTGATAAGGTTCAACATCAATGCTTTTCTTTAGCTTTTATTAAACTTTTCGATTATCACGGAAAATCGGTGCCCGGTAACAGAGGAAAGACCGAATGAAGGCGCATTCCGGGGTAATTTGGACTTGCCGAAGACCCCTCGCCCGTGATATTTAATGCATGTCAAACAGCGCGCGAGAGCGTGTCGTTTGGCGTTGGTTACTTCATTCTTGTTTTCATTCCCGAAACTTGGTTTTCGTCACACAGGCGCCCTTTCCGGTTCTCCGGGAAGGGCGTTCTGCGTATCGGGAGCCCCGTGTTTGACGGGAAACGCGGAGGCGTCGTGAAATCAAGGAACGGCAAGCCGCTTCGCCTTGGCGGCGCTCTCGTCGTCGAGACTGGAAAGCGGCACGAGGTAGCTTTTCCCGTTTTTGAGGAGGAGTTTCGCGGAATCGCCTTCGAGCCCGAGGAGCCTGGCTTCGATGATCTTGCCCTCGCGATTGGTCCAGGAATGGAAGCCGGGCTGCGCTGGCGCCGCCCCGGCCGCGGGGGTGGTGCCGGGTTTCATTTCGGCGAGCCGCCGGCTTTCGTCTTCGGTGGGCTTTTTCGCATCGACGATGGCACCTTGCCGGATCCACTCCTCGATCTTTTCGATCTCCGTGGTGGGCAGGGGCTTGCCTTTGCGGGGCATGAAGTCGTTGTGGGTCTCGTCGAGCTTCAGGCGCTCGACAAATCCGCTTTCCACGGGATCGCCGGGGCGGATGATGTTGTATTTCCCGATCTGGTCGAAGAGCACGTCGGGGTCGAGCGCGACATTCCCTTTCACTTCGGTCTCGTTGCTGTGGCAATCCCAGCAGTGTTCCTTCATGATGGGGAGGATCTCTCCGACATAGTCGACCACCTCGGCACGGACGGTCGGGAGGCAGGCAAACGCGAGGAGAAGGACGAGGGGACGTTTCATCGCAAGGAATAACGGATCACTCCCCTTCCGTTACGAGAGCCTCGACCTCTTCCTCGAGGAAAAGATCGCCGAGAGCCTCGCGCGCCCAATCCTCCGTCCCGGCAAGACGCCGGAGGAGGCGCACGGCCATCACCTGGACCATGGGATTGCCACTCCAGGCTTGTCCGGTGAGAAAGCGCCATTGCCCGCCGGTCTGGAAACGCCGGGGATCGCCCGCCTGGTCGGTGCAGGCGGCACACAGGAGGAGGCAACGACCGGGATCGGGATCCCGCGGGACGGGCGGCACTTCGAAGATGCCGAGTTTTTCCCCCGCTCGTTCGCACAATTCGCATTTCGACTTCGCGCGTCGTGCGAGGTCTTTTCCAAATGCGTTCAAGGCGGCGACGCGCGCCTCATGTTCTTCCCTGCCCTTGGCCATGGCCGGGAGCATACGCCGCCCGGCGCCCCGTGCAAGCGTCGTGCCGTCGGGCGCTTGCATCCGGAACGGATGCGCCGCACACTCCGGGCATGCTCGAATTTTCCGACGCCAGCTACCGGTTCTTTCCCGCCGAGCCTTCGCCGCCCCTGATCCGCCTCGGCCGCAGCCTGAACCGCCACTTCATCCTGCCGGGCAGGAACCACCGGATCACCGAATTGCGGCTCGAGGGGGAATCGGAAGCGGTCCGCGACGCCCGGGCGCGGGGCGAGAGGTTGTTGCTCGTCATCAACCACCCGAGCCACAGCGATCCTCAGGTCGTCACCGAGATCCAGTACCGGCTCGGGATCCCCTCCTCTTTCATGGCGGCCTACGATGTCTTTCTGCGGAGCCGGTTCAATGCCTGGTGCATGCGGAAGCTCGGCAATTTTTCGATCGACCGCGAGGCGGCGGACCGGAAGGCGATGGCGGCGGCGATCGCGGTGGTCACGGGCGGGGATTACTGCCTGAACATTTTTCCGGAGGGTAATGTCTACCTGACGAACGATCGCGTCACGCCCTTCCTCGATGGCACCGCCTTCATCGCCCTGAAAGCCCAGCAGGCGATCGAGGGCACTCCGGTGAAAATCGTGCCGGTGGCCCTGAAATTCACCCACCTCACGACCCCGCGCAAGACGCTGACGCGGCGCCTCGTCGATCTCGGACGCGACTCCGATCATGCCTATGCGCCGGGCGCTGCGGAAAGCCCGCTCGCGGCGGTGATGGGCCTGGGGCGTCATCTCGTCGGCGCCCACCTCCGGCGGCACGGATTCCTCCATGAAAGGGCGGGCGAGGAAGCAGCGCTCTACGAGGTGCTGAAGGATTTCGCGACCGGCTTGGTCACCGAGATCGAGGGGGCTCTGGGAACGGCGCCAACAAAGGAGTCCGGTCTCGTGGAGCGCATCCGCAAAGCCCGCTCCGCCATCCATCAGATCCGGACGGACGCCGCGGGCCGCGCCGAAGGCGGAGGGAACGAGCGTCGTGAGATCGACGGCCTGGCGGAGAAGGCCATCCTCGCCTTCCGGGTCCATGGCTATCTCACCCCGTATCTCACGGAACATCCCACGATCGACCGCTACGACGAGACGGTGGAGCGGCTCGCCGAGGATTTCTACTCCCGCGCCATGCCGCGGACAGGCCCGCGGCGCGCCATCGCGCACCTCCACGCCCCGCTCGATGTGACGGACTTCCTCAACGGGGCCGGCGGTCTCCGCGGCGCGGTGGCCCCACTCACCCGGGCGATGGAGAGCGCCGTGCAGGCCGGGATCGACACGATCAACGCCGGAAACGATGCTCCGGGGGCCGCTCCGGTGCCGGGAGTTTGAGGGGTAAGCGTAAGTCCTGCCCTCTGGAACCGATAGAGCGGCCTACCATCGAGCGAAGAGGAGGCGGCCTACGGAATACGCGGAAAACGCGGAATTACAAGAGACCGAGATCGATGCCGCAGGCATCAGCACATGCAGAAGACAAGGAATGGAGACATACCGGGCCGCTATTCCTGATCCTTCCTTTTTCCGTGTCTTCTGCGTTTTCCGTAGGCCGCCCTTTCCGGCTCGCCTCACGGCTTCATCAAATACGCAAAAAGATCCCGCAAGTCTTTGTCGCTCAATCCGGCGAGCAATCCAGGAGGCATCAGTGAAATGGGTGAGGCCTCGAGCTGTGCGATGTCGGCACGGTCGAGCAGCGAGACCTGTCCGGCGAGATCCTTCAGGGTCACGGTGCGGGGGCTTTGCTCGACCATCAGCCCGATCACCTTGCGGCCGTCCTTCATCGTGGCGACGTAGTTGAGGTATCCCTCGCGGAGCTCGAGACTGGGATTGAGGATGGACGGGATCCAGAAATCGGGATTCTGACGCTCGTAGCCGGTCAGGTCGGGGCCGATCGCGGCACCTTCGCCGAAGAGGGCATGGCAGTTGGCGCAACGGGCCGCATAGCTCGCTTTCCCGGCGGCGGGGTCACCGGTCCCGGCGGCGAGGATCTTTCGGATCCGCGCGGTCTCGGCGGCGAGGTCGATCCCGCCGGCGCCGGCGGCGATCCCGGGCCAGTGTTTGGAGATACGGGCATTCAGCGCCTCATCGCGGTGCTCCATCATCAATTGCACGATGTCGGCACCGAGATCGCGGTTTTTGATCACCGCCTTGTCGACCTCGTCCATCATCAAGCGGGCCCATTCGAGACGGCCCGCGAGGACTCGCTCGGCGGTGGAGCGCACGCCGTGCTCGGCCGGCAGGGTCGATCCATACCGGGCGATGATGGTCTTCGCGATCGCGGGATCCTCGTAGCGGGCGAGGGTCTGCAGCGCGACCCGTTTGAGAGCGAATTCCTGATCGAGCGCGAGGATCTTCAGGAGAGGATCGGCCACCTTCGCATCGCCCTTTTCGCCGAGGAGGCGCACCAGTTCCGTCCGCATGCCGACGGGAAGTTTCGCGTCGAGGACGGCCTTCTTCGCCTCGTCGAGGGCTCCGGCTTCGCCGCTGCGGAGACGAAGGACGAGACCGCTGTCGCCGAGCGTCTTCGAGTATTCCTGCAGCGCCCGGGTCAACGGTTCGGGCAGGGCGGGCATCGTGACGCCTTCAAAGGCCGCCTGGAGTGATTCGAGCAGCTTCGCCTTCGCCTCCGGATCCGGCGCCATCCCGAGCAGGCGCGTCGCACTGGTGAAATTCTCCGATCCGCCGGCGATGGCGTAGCGTTTCATGAGCCGATCGAGGAGGATCCCGCGCACGAGCGGACGCGACCAGACCTCGGGTCGGGAAAGCCATCCGGCAATCCCCTCCCGGCCGTCTTCGGCGTGTGCCTCGAGCGCCCACCAGATCATGAGCGGCTGGTGCGGGTCCGAGAGGTCGTCATCGTGCCGCACGAGCCCTTCGATGATCCCGAGGGCGGTGGCCGGGGGCAGGCGTTTGGCCGAGGCGGCGAGCTGCACGCGGACCTGCACATCGGCTTCACTGATGGCGAGATCGGCGAGGGCGGTGCCGAGGCCATCCGGAGCGCTGCGACGATCTCCCACCAAACGCACGACCCAGCGCCTGATGTCCGGTTGCGGGTGGGTCAGCCATTTGCTCGCCAGCGCATCCGAGAGTCCGCCGAGCAAATTCAGGGACCACAAGGCTTCGAGGGAATCCTGCCCCGAACCTTGATCGACGAGTTCGATCAGTGCGGGGATCGCACTTTTGTCCCCACGCCATCCCAACTCAAGTGAGGCGCGACGACGGACGAGCCGGTTTTCACTGGAAAAGAGGGCGATGAGATCCTCCGGGCTCTTCTCCCTCAGATCGCCCTCGCCGTAAACCGGTCTGCTGCCCCTCGGCTGCAGCCGGTAGATGCGGCCGCTCGTCTTGTGCCAGTCGTCGACGGGGCGCACGTGGCTGAGGCGGCTGTCGTACCAATCCGCGAGATAGATCGCTCCATCGGGCCCCAGCCCTGCGTAGACGGGGCGGAACCAGCGATCGGGAGACTCGACCGGATTGGCCTCGTCGATGGTCCGGTAGGTCGATCCATCGCGCTCGATCCGGCTCGACCAGACGAGATTGTGCAGGGAATTCGCCGAGACGACGTGTCCTTCGAGCCCGGGTCCGAAGAGCCCCCCTTCACAAATCGTGAAAGTCTGGGGAAAGCGTCGTTCGTCGCCCTCGTGCTTCATGTGCTCGAAATAGCCGAAGGCGTAGGGATTCGTGAGGGGGCCGTGCTTGCCCCAGGATTTCGTGCCATAGCTGCCCTGCGGGTAGAACATGCCCCGGGTTTTGCCGCCGTTCGTGCCGGAAAAGACGTGCCCCTTCGCATCGATCTCGAGACTGAAGGTGTTGCCGCCGCCCTCGGCGTAGATCTCGAAACGATCCGTCGGCGGGTGGAAACGCCAGACCATCTGGCCCTGCCACTCGACGGTTTTCCCGCTCGCGGGATCGACGACCTTGCCCGTCGTGGTGCTGCCATTCACCCCGTAGAGCCATCCATCGGGCCCCCAGGCGAGGCTGTTCATCACGGAATGGGTGTCCTCGATCCCGAAACCCGAAAGTTTCACGACGGGATCGCCGTCGGGCGTGTCGTCGGCATCCGCATCGGGGTAAAAGAGCAGATAAGGCGGATTCGCCACCCAGATGCCGCCCGCGCCGATGGCGACGGACGTGGCGATGTTGAGCCCGGTGATGACATCCATGTGCGACTCGAATTTCCCGTCGCCATTGGCGTCCTCGAAGACGCGGATGATGTCCTCGCCCGGGTCGCCGTGCGGCGGAGGCAGGGGGATCTTGTCGAAGCGGGCGCGGAGATGGTTGTCGTACTCGACGATCTTCAAACCGGCGGGGAACTGATACTGCCGGTAGAGCACGGCCCAGAGCCGCCCTTTCGCATCCCAGGCGAGGGAGAGGGGCTGCTCCACGGCCGGCTCCGCGGCGACGAGTTCCAGCTCGAAGCCTTCCCGCAACCGGAAGGTCATCATCGCCTCTTCCGCCGGGGTCGGCCGGGAGCCGTCGGCGAGAGCCCCGCGGCCGGGGAAACTGCGGATCACTTCGAGAGCCTGATCGGAACCGGCCACGGCGGTGGGGGCCGGGGGTGTTTCCTGCGCGGCCAGAGAGCCGGTCAAGCCGGCGGAAGCGAGGGCGATGAGCATCCCTTTCTGAATCAAAACCTGCGGCTTCATACGACAGACATCTTGCCCAAACCCCGTTGCCTGAACACAAAAAAACCCGGCGCGAACAGGGACGCACCGGGGTTTGCAAAGTCGGGAGAAGTGCCCCGCGGGAAGATCAGAAGGGAATCCG
>JALRFZ010000419.1 GCA_023253615.1 Verrucomicrobiales bacterium
CGTCGGGCGAGGTCGCGTTTTGCTCGATGATGCGGACGATCGCGCTGCCCACGACGACTCCATCGGCGGCCTTCCCGACCTCGGCGGCCTGGGCCGGTGTGGAAATGCCGAACCCGACCGCAACAGGCACGTCGGTGTGAGCCTTGATCGCCGAGACGTTTTCCGCGATACCCTCGGCGAGCGCCGTCTGGGTGCCGGTGACGCCCTCGCGCGAGACGTAATAGATGAAACCCTCGGCCGCGGCGGCCAGTTTCGGGATCCGGTCCGCCGGCGTCGTCGGAGCGATCAGGCGGATGTGGCGGAGCGAACCGCTCTCGGTGAGCTCCCGGTTCAGCACTGCTTCATCCGGCGGCAGATCGAGGAGCAGCACGCCATCCGCGCCAGCGGCGGCGGCATCTTCGTGGAATCGGGCGAAGCCGTAGCTGTAGATGGGATTGAGATAGGTGAAGAGGACGACGGGCGTCTCGGAGCGTTCGCGGAATTTCCGGATCAGGTCGAGCACCTTGTGGGTCGTGGCTCCGGCTTCGAGGGCGCGGTGGGCGGCCATCTGGTTGACGATACCGTCCGCCATGGGGTCGGAAAACGGCACGCCCAGCTCGATGACATCGGCTCCGGCACGTTCCAGCGCGAAGAGGATTTCGAGCGAGCGGTCCATGTCCGGATCGCCCGCGCTGACATAAGCGACGAAGGCCGGCTGACCGGCTTTCTTGAGGGCGGCAAAACGTTGATCGATGCGGTTTTCGGAGGTCATGAGGCAGAGCCCGCCACTATCGCCGGATTCGGCCGCGGGGAAAGTGGAAAGGACAAGGTGGCGGCATCGATCCGCGGACCCGCCGTCGGGTTCACTCGACGATCACCGCGACGGGCAGTCGCGAGATCGTGCTCGGCTTCACCGTGGTGGGGTGTTGGGCGCCATCGGTGAGTTCCTTCACTTTTTCGGCGACGAAGAAATCGAGCTCGATGAGGTGGACGATGCCGTCGCCATTGAGATCCGCCCCGCCCTTCAGGCCCGCGAGCACGCCGGTGGTGAAGGCGCCATGACCCCACTCGGGATTCTCCAGGCTCGACTCGTTGCCGGTGGAGGCGGCCATGATCACCACTCCGACCTCGTCGCTCGTCAGTTCCCGGATGGCCTCGCTGTTGTCGAAAGCCGACTTCAGCCCGCCGACGGCGCGGGTGTTGCCCTTGTTCGCCATGGAAAAGAGATTCGCCCCGAGCCGGCCGGAGTGGCAGGTGTCGAGGAACATCAGCACCCGGCTCGGCAGATTTCCGAGGATCTCGCCGAAGTCCTCCCAGGCCACCGCCGAGCTGCGCAGACTGCCGGGATCTCCATCATGAGGGATCATGTAGAATTTTCCCTTTTCGTCGTTCATCCCGTGGGAGGCGAGAAAGAGCACCACGAAATCCTTTTGCGTCGCGCTTTTCTCCAGCCAGTCGAGCCCTTCCTGGATCGCCGCCTCGGTTGGGGTGCAGGACAAAAAAGTCAGAAGTAGCCCACAAGCCATGTGTTTTTTGACCTTGAACATGTCTAGCACCTAGACAACGTTTGGAGATGCCCAACACGCCCCA
>JALRFZ010000515.1 GCA_023253615.1 Verrucomicrobiales bacterium
GGACGTTCAGCCGATGGACCACGAGGATTTCCTCTTTCCGGTCACTCAGGGCGAGGGCCGCCGCCGCGTTGCGCTCCGCACGGAAGTCCCTGAGGTCTTCAAAATCACACTGTTCCGCCGCCGGAATACCCGATCCTCCCAAGTTGAGCCGATCGTGGATTTCCTCATTGATTACCGATATCCCAGAGACCGTCATTCGGAGAGGCCGAGGGATCGTAAACGGCATTGCCGTTGAGGAAGACCGGAGGCATGCTCGTGATCCGTATCGTGAGAGGTAAGCCTTCGAGCGAATCGACATCCGGAAGGGCGTTTCCGTTGGGAAGATAGGGAACCAGGATGCCGGTCTCCAAGGTTTCCGGAGAACTTGTCGGGTGATCGGCGAGATAGAGCCGCTGGGCCGCGTAGACGGATTGCAGCTCGATGCCCGCCGACTTCCCTTTGCGCCAGGCACTCAGACTTTGGTAGGAAACGATTCCGATGGTCGAGAGCGCGAGGAGGATGGCGAGAACAAGAGTCAGTTCAACGAGGGACAAGCCTTTCTTCCGCTTTCGGCAAAGGTTGCTGCGGGGTTCCCTGAGCCGGTGAGTGCTGGGGTCACATTCAAGGTTGTTCATAATCGATATCAGTGTATCCCTGGGCCCGCCCGAAAATCAATCCAGATCCGATTGGAATTCCGTTTCCCGCCGAGGCCTCCGGGGGCGGAGGGCGCTCCGCAGCATGGACGGGAACGCAGGTCCTTGGGGAAGTTCACGGATGAATTTCCTCGATCATCACGAGCCAGTGCAGAAAGTGAATCGGAGGAATCGCTGCTGGAGAAGTCGCTGAAAAGAGTTCCGCCGAAGTGATGTCCGCCCCGATATCGTCGTCGTCCGCTCCCTTGAAATCGAGGGGCGAGCGGTTCGAATCGGGGCTCTCACTCATCGTATTGATCCGCCCGGAGAGATGCACCGGCGTCGGGACGTTCAGCTGGTGCCCGAAACGCTTTTCGGGGGAAAAAATCGCGACCGGAGGAAAAAAAGGTTCTCCCTCGGGGAGTCCGCTTCCCGCCGGAGCGGCTGTCGGAACCTGGTTGAAACTCTCCAAGAGATAGACCCGGGTGGGAGTCACGAGTGCAAAGCCTTCCGCAAAGGCGGAAAAATCAGCGCATCGGCGAAAGGCAACAGCAAACTGGTCGGGTTGTGAGGGAATCGTCGGGACAATCAGCCCCGGCGATGCCGCATCGACTTCGATGAGAAGGGAATGATTGACCTCGACATCCGCCGCATCTGCAAGGGTCTGGAGAAAGGAGGGAAACAGTTCCGGCTGAACGACAAGGGCATGACGCCCGTTTTCGAGAATCTCCGTTTCGAAAGGGATCAGAGGGTCTTCTCCGGCGATGGGGGGGAGCCAGTTTTCTCCGCGCTCGAGAAGATGAGTGCGGCGTTGGTTGGCGCGATCGAGGTACGAAAACTCGATCACCGTGGGCAGCTGGGACGATGGAGCGACTGCCGTGACGCGGGCAATCATGGCAGCCTGGTTCGCCCCGCGGGCATAATCGTCCCATCCGACGGGACTTGCCCGGTTGGCGGGGTTGGCGGCGGGGGAACGGTAGAGAAAGTCCGTCCCTGCCATAACATCGACGAAGAGCGAGCGTGCCTTTTCACTGCCGGATGTGGACGCCGCATAAAAATCCCCCTGCGTTTGCCGTTCGCGTGCCTCGCGAACCCCGAGATCGTCAAATCCCTCGGAGAGGAATTGCCCACCCACGGAAGCGGGTGCCGCGAGGGAGATGGAGCGCCGTGCCGCAAGCGAACCCGAGGCTGCGCTGAAGGGTCCGATCGCCTCGAGATCACCTCCGTAGACCGGTCCTTCCACATGGATCCCGCTCCAATTGGTCCCGTCGGCATGGCGCCCCAGGTGAAGCCTCCCAGACGCGGCAAGAGGGATCTGCGAGGGGACTTCGTAGATGGAAAGCACGTAATTCCTTTCAAGAACCTCGTCCCTTCCGGGGTTGATCCGCGTGCGAACCGTGAAAAGCCACCAATTCCTCTTCGCCACAAAGAGTGATCCAGGAGCACTGTATCCGAAGCGAATCTGCGGATAAGTGAGAAGGTTGTAACGGGAATGAACGGTCGATGAAAGCGAAAGTCCCTTCTCGTCAAGGGGGTGGTAGGTTTTGTCCGGGGAAATCAGAGGGATCGTGGCATCAGCGGCGACGAGTGCGGATGGGAGATTCAAGGTCGCCGGCAGATTTTCGGAGAGTCCCGTGCTCGTTATCAGATTCAAGTTGGCCAAATTGCCAGGAAGAATGAGGCCCTCTCCGGCGGGCGTTCCCACCGAGAAGTTGTCGTTGAATCCGCTGGATGCGGGGTTTGCCGAGGTCCCGGTAAGACCGAGGGAGGCGATCATCCCGGCCTCGAGAACCTCTCTGCTGTCGGACAGTTCGATCGCCTCCTCAAAGATGGACGCCCAGGTGAAGGAGGATCCGGAGGAAGGCCCGCCTCCCTCCCGCATCGCACCCATGGCACGGTTGGGAATCAGATGAATCAGGGCCGCGAGGAACGCATCCTCCCGATGGGTATAATCCTGACGAAGCTGCGCCTTCGACTGCGTCGTCGCCGATCTCAGGGAAACCAGAAAACTTCCCCCGAGGAGGGCAAGGAGAAAACCGGAGACCCCGACCACCATGAGAACGGTCGAGGCTCCCCGCTGCGAACCGTTTGTTTTGCCAGGACCAAAGCCGTTCATGATTTCGTGGAATCAGAGGGTCAATCCGGGTTGCCACTGTAGGTGATTTCGGAGCCGGTATCATCCTGAAGCGTGATCTCAAGAATACCGCTCGTGTTCGAGAATCGAACCGCCGAAGGGACGCGGCTTACGGTCCATGAAGGCTCGGCCGGAAAAGCGTTCAGAGGACTCTCCAGGTAGTATTGGAGACCTCCTTCCCCGTTGGGGCCCTGGCCCAGAAGAGCCCGGCGAATCCTTCCATCAGGTTGGAGAAAACGAAGCTGCAAAACCGTGCCGGATGAGTCAGGCGCTGGTTGCCCGGCGATCGCGGCAGAGAGGTCGGCATGAATGCGGTAGGAATCGGCACGGCTGATAATCGCGGAGAGAAGTGTATTGATCTGCGACGCTTCATCGCGCAGAAACCGAAACTCGGCAATACGGCGGGAGAATTCGATTTGCTGCCCGATCAGTGCAAGCAATCCAATCGCGAGGCCCAGGGAAATCGATATGGCCATGGCCATTTCGATCAGACTGAAGGCGGCCAGCGGGGAATCTTTCCGAAATTTCATCGCACCCGAAGGATGGTTCGCGCCTTATGGTAATCACGGCCCGCGATGCGGTAAGAAACAACGGAGCGCGCCTTCCAGGCCTCGGTGCGGGCCGGATTCGTGAGGGCGGTGCCGGTGCCACCGGATACACCAAGATTATTGGGATCCGGTTCGCGAAAACGGACGAGAGAGACTCGAATTTCACGACCGCCTGGGTAACGACCGACTACCACCTCTGTTTCGGAAGATTCGGGATAGGCCGGCCAGGGGGACTCCGCCGAAACAAGATCCTCGAAGGGCAGGCGGGAGGCAAGGGCCGTTTCGCGGGAGAGATAGGCATCCGTCAAAGACTGCATCGCCGCCCAGGATTGCATCGAGGAAATCTGAATGGAGAGTTTCAAAAGGATCACGGACAAGGCGGTCAGAAGCGCCGTGGTGAGCGTGATCTCGACCAAAGTGAAGCCCCGCTGTCCCGGCCGGCGCCGCATCGATGCGTTGAGGGTCATCGGTCCGGAAGGCGCGGAAACGAATAAGCGGGGTTCAGTTGACCGTATTGAGGGTCCCGTTGACACGAATCGTTCGATCGACTTCAATGGTGAGATGTTGGAGTCTCTCCGTGCCAAAGGGTGTCACGGTAATCACCTCGAGGGTCCAGGACCCGTCCTCCCGGATGACCGAGTCAAGATCTTTTACCTGAAGGATTTCGTTCTGGGGGACGGAGCCGTCCACGAGGACCGAGGAACCCGGGACGATGATCCCGGTTGTACCGAGGACGGGAGGACCTTTGTAGGCCTGGAGATAGGTCCATGAATCGGGGTAGAGGTCCACGTATTCAATCGAGAGGACGGGAAAGGCACCTTTGATGATCTGGCCATTGACAAGCCCTTCAAGTGAGTGCGTGGTCATGGGCCAAACCTGAAGTGTGACGGAGTCGAGAAGGGACTCCGGGGCCTGATAGTCCTCGAAAGAAAACACCGAAAACCGTTCCTCGCCTCGAACTTTGGTCCGGTCGGCTCCGGGAATGGCATTCACGGGATAAGCGAGGGAGTGGGTCCCGTTGTCCGTGAGGGTTCCCTCGGAAAGAAGATCCGCCAAGCTGCGGTCGATTTCCGTTCCGAAGGTCTGATCGGGATAATTCTGGACGTGCCTCAGGAGTTTTACGGAACGGGCTGCCGGAGGCGCCGCAGGATCGGAGGAGAGTCCAACCATGGTCACCTCGATGGAAAAGGGTCGGTCCGCCCTTGTACGGGGTACGGTTTCATAGGGGTCTTCGGAAAGGATCCGGACATTGGCAACAGGGATGTAGGAATTGACGTAAGTGGAATCGAGAAGGTAGCTTTTGAGCGGGGCATTCCGGATCGACCAGAGCTCGAAGCGTGCGCCGTGGGGATTGATTTCCAAAGGAGACTGGATCTGCCCTGCCTTGGAAACGCTTACATCCCACTCGAGGTTGTCCGGCATCTGAATTTGGCGGATGAAGAAAACATAATCGTTTGAGCAAGCATCTCGGGTGGGACCGCACGTGCAGAAAAGCAGAAGGGCGATGAACGTTTTTTTCATTTGATTGCTTCAAGGTTGAGGGACGACACGGATGCCAGCGGGGGAGGGAGTCTTCCGGAGGGGGGATTCACCGGCCCGCTCCGACGATTCACCGGATTCGGCGGGGAAAGCAGCCGGCAGCACGGAGATCGGACCACCTTCATAAGTCGCGATGCTGACTTTTCCACTGGAGCGCAGGGCCTGCGTCTCTTCCGGAGAAAAAGGCATCTTGCCGAGGGCCCGCTCGCGGCTGACCGGTTCGGCGTGAATCCAAGACCGGTTCCTCTCGAGGAATTTCGCCCAGGGCAGCAATTCGCTCCCATCCCGGATGCCCACCCGACTCTTGAGCGCTTCCGGGAGGTGCAGAACGGCGCGTTTCGGCACCAAGGTCATCACCCCGGCATGATTCAGAACGGTGGACTCAGCGATGAGATCACGACCGTGCGTTCCTTTGGAGGGATCCACGCCGGGATTCGCGGGCGGCGCCAATTTGCGAATCGGATCGTTCTGCCTCGAGTGGCGAAGGCGGTTGGTTAGCTCTTCGGCGGAGACCGGCTCGGTCATGGCCGGCTTCACCCGCTTTTCATCGGCAAGCTCCTGGGCAAAGGAGAGCGGCAAAACAACGGAAACGGCCAAAAAGAAGAACGAGAGACGCTCCGATGCGAGTAAAAGTTTCATTCCGATGGACTCTGCGGATTTTCCGGATTCGGCGGAGTCCGACATGCCTTTTTCCCGGAGGGAGGTTCAACGCAGCCTGCGCCCCCTCGAACCGGAGGAAATCTCGTCGTCGATCGTGGGATCGGTGTCGCTTTGGTGAAGAGGGCTGGAACCGGGATTGCTTGAATCGACGCCATCCGCGTTGTTTCCGTGCCCGTTGTTGCCGTTTACCTTATCGTAAAAACTGACCAGCAGAGCCAGATCCTGAAGATCGTAGCCGCCGTCGTATGGGTTGGAATGGGTCAGTTCCATGAGATAAACCACATCCCGGGGGCCTATTTTGATACGGCCCTGGCTGTCGAGAATGGGGGAAAGAAACGCTTCGAGGGAAGGCTGCTGGTATAGTGGCGATGTCGTCGGCGGCGTGTCACCGTTGCGAAGCGCCCGGATATTGGGCGACCCGGCCGCGGAGTAGAAGCGTGTGCTCCAGGACGAATTGGAAACGGAATAACGGCCCGCCACGTCAAGCGTTTCCCCGGCTAGGAGACGTGTGGAGTAAACGATCTTGTTCGGAACGACCTCGGCGTTCGTTCCGTAGAAGATGCGCGAGAGACTCCCGCCGCTTTTGCTCACGCTCGCCTCGGTGGGAACCCACTCCCAGCGGGCGATCCGCCCGCGGGAGTCGAGCCAGACGCGCTTCACGGAAGTGCCGAGGACCCGGATGTCGGCATACACCTCGCGCTGGGCCCGGATTGTGCCGCCATTCTGAATCGTGACGATGTCAGAGACAACCTCCGGAACCGTGACACTCCAGGTAAGCGTTGGGTGTGTCCCGGCCTGGACGACCGTGGGATAGGCGCTGAGCGTGCCAACGGGAATCACGGGCGACCGGCTCTGACCGTGACCGGACCAAGTGGCGAGTAGGACAACGGCAGAAGCGAGAAGTGATTTGATTGTCACCACATTTTTCCCAACCGAGGCAAGGGAGGCGAAACCGTTTTTCATGATTGCATGCATTTTGTTGGACCCTTCAAGAGGGAAGTCGTCGGTGAGACTTTCCCCGACAATCTCCATCACCCGCGAAAGATATCATTTTCGCCGAAAAACGTCACGAAAAAAAAACTCAGCCCCGCGGGGCCCCGGGCGGGTTGATCCTCTTTGAATTTCGCGATCTCTTGTCTCAAGCCCAATGAGATGGGCTTTCCGCACGTGGCGCCCCGTTTCACCCAAGCCGGTCGGACGCTTTCAGTTCCCCGGGAGGGACCGGCCCTCGGTCGCGTGCGGCACGGCTTTTTCGCGCTTTTGCCATGCGGCGAGCAATCGCCCGAGAAAGGCACGGCGCTCATTGATTTCATTCCGCCGCTCTTCGGAGAGAAGATCCCACCGTCCCGCCGCCCTGCTTTTGGCCCGGAGGGCGTCAAACCGGTTCAGGCAAGCGGCCGCATTCGAGATCCGGGATTCGCCCTTTGCCGGAAGGGGGCGGACACGATTCGTCGCACTTGCGGAGTGACTGGCGGAGAGGTGGAGATTGATTGACGCGGCAGCGGCCGTAAGCCAGGGCTCGGGATCCTCGGTCTCCCCGGAGATCCAGTGGAGTGTGAATTCGGAGAGCTCATCGGCAAGTTGCGACCCTTCCACCTGACCGATCGCGTCCATCGAGGTAAGAAAAAGATACAGCGCCTCGTAGATGGTGTAACTTCCGGGATCGAGGAGAAAGGCGTTGACCAGCATTTGACGGAGATCCCGACGGATCGCGGCCGCGTGGGTGCCGCCGGGGGGGCTGGGATTCGTCCGACGCGACTTCTCCTCCCGCGCCCACGCCAGCCATCCGTCTCCGGCGGAATGGATTCCGCCCTCGAGGCCGAGATGCCAGACCTTGTCGATGTCATCCTCGGCGAGACGTGAGAAAAGGGAGCCAAACGCCGAACCGCGAAGAGCGAAGGGGTTCGGGTTCAGGATGGCGTGACGTGGAGGCTCCTGCGCAACCGGCGAAGAAGGGAAGCCGATTCCGGAGAGACCAACGGCGGCAATACCCGCCGCGAGCGCCACGGCGGCGAGGATGGGCTCCATGGATTTCATGCGACTACCTTCCGGGGCGAAAAAGAGTCAAAGCAATCAGGCTGATGATGATGCCCCAACCACCGAAATAGAGGAGAAATTGCCCGAAGACGCCCGCAGGAAGAGGTCCGAGCTTGAAGACGAGCCGGTCCGTCAAATCGGCGAGGTGGTACTGTGGCAGAAAGAGTTTCCCCAAGGTCGAGGCCATCCCGCCTCCGGAAAGAAACGGGGCGAACCTTTCTTGGATCACCATTCCGTAAATGAGCAAGGCGGCGACTGTGAGCCAGGAGACGACCGGGTTCAGCCGTGTGCCAAGGCAAAAGGCGAGGAGGCAGAGTGGGGCCGTGATCATCAAATAAAGGGATCCGTATTGGAAATTGGTGACCGACCAGAGACGGGCCTCCGCCGGATCCGAAGGGGCGCAGAGAAAGAGGGAGACTAGGATGGTCTCGGTCAGCAGCAGGATTGAGGGACAAAGAAGGCCCGCGTTTAGTTGGAGAACCAGGGTGGCTTTCGGGAACCGGGCAGAGGAAGCGGGAAGCAGCAGTTCGAATATCCCCCCGCGCCGCCAGCGGTGACCGGTTGAGGAAGCCTCCACGAAAATCCAGATCACCGTTACCAGCCAGAGGAGGACCCATGAGGCCTGAGCCCGGGCCGGCTCGATGAGCGAAGGCTTGAGAGCGACGGGGGCCAGTTCCGGAAGAAATACCGCGAACAGGGGAAGGAGGAGGGCGAAGACGAGGATGACCTTCCGCGAAAAGAGAGAGGACAGGTAGAGTCGAAGACCATTCATACTTCAGAACGGGGAGCGAAAAGCGAGTGTCTCAGGCCCGACCAGTCGAGGATTCCATCCTCCGGCTTCACAAGTCCGACGGTGTTTTCCCGAATGACCAGTGCGGCGTCGGCCTCGAGCGTGGCATCGTCGGGGTGGTGCGAAACGATCCGGCAGACTCCCGTCCTGCGCTCGCGCCACCAGGATCGGACGATGTCCCGGGCCACGAAGTCCAGGCCTGAGAGAGGTTCGTCGAAAAGCAGGACGCAACCGCCCTTCCGGTGTGCCGCCGCCGCTTCCCCCAGAACGGCGACAATCTTCTGGCGGTTTCCACGCGACAGGGTGGCGTAATCGCGATCGAGCGGCAATTCCAATTCGCCGGCAAAGGAGAGAGAGGTCTTGAAAGCGTCCCGGTCGAGAAGCGCCCGCAGGATTTCACGGGGTTTCTGGCCGCCATCGAAGGTGAGATCGTCGCAAAAGTGGAGGAGTCCGCCGTCGATGCGCACGGCCTCTTCCAGAGGGGTGATGAGACCGCCAAGAGTCCGTAGGAGAGTGGTTTTGCCGGAACCGTTCCGGGCCAGAAGAAGATGGTGCCCGGGACCGAGAAATATCTCTGACTCGAAGGCAGCGACATGTACCTGTGGTCGCAGCCGCGGGCGATAGCCGATCACAAGCCCCTTCGGGAAGAAGACTCCGCCGCCGGACGGGGCGGTTGCACGGGTGCTGATCTCAGTTGAATGCATCGTCGAGGAGGCTATCCCACCGGCTTTGTTCCTGCAAGGGTTCGCTTGAGAAGTAACGGCGGAAAGGTTCTGGAAATCGGGATGATCTTCCCCGCCGTTCTCGCCTGATATCCTCTCTTTCGCGACGTCTGTCGGAGCCGGACCGGATACGCCGGTCACGGAGGAGGCCCGTCGCTCGTAAGCCATTGCCAGGCTTCGCCGGGCAAATCGGAAAAAACGAGAACGAGAAGGACAAGCCCGAAGGAGATCCAAAGGACGGTCATGGTAAAGGAACGGTTCGGATTCGAAAAGAGACGGGCCGCAATTCCAGCCCGGTCCGCGATCCGTGAAGTATAGGTAATGTTTTCAGCTTCGAGGGCGCCGGTGATTTGCCCGATCGTCCGCTCGTCAAGCGCGGTGATCCGGTAGAGATACCTCCCCCCTTTCTCCGCGTCATTCTCCTCGAGATGAACGCCGCGGGGAAGCGCGCGGGGAAGAGTATTGCAGTAAAATCTGGTTTGGTGAACGAATCTCCGCTGGAGCCAGCGGTCAAAGGAGGTCTGTTGCATGGCATGATAGGTGGGGACCCTTCCCGGTGACGGATTCAGATGCCCTGTCCGCTCATCATCTTCGGGCCCATCAGGAAAATCGGAAGAAAAGAGCCGCCGAAAACCAGGGTGATGAGAAGGCCGGCCATGACCAGAACGATGAAGTTCACAATCTGCGTGAAATCGCCGATCACCTGATCGACCTCCTCCTCATACATCGTGGTGAGAAGCAGCAACTGTTCGTCGAGGGACGAGGAACGCTCTCCGATCGAGACGAGGTGCGCCACCTGCGGATCACAAGAGGTGAATTTCCGCAAGGCTTCCGAGAAAGGCAGTCCTGTCTCGATGTAGCGCCTTCCCGCGCTGCGAAGCTCTTCATACATCGGTGTCCCTTTGAGGGAACCAGCGGCGATATCGACGGACTTAGCCAGGTTGATCCCGTTTGAATAAAGCATCTCAAGTGAACCGATGAAAAGGAGTTGCCGCATTCCCATGACGAGCTTGCGAAGGAGGCGCCACCTTGCCATCAGGAAAAAAACCACCGTGCTGCGCACCCGCTCGATGAAAAGAAAAGAAAAAACAGAAGCGCAAAGGAGAAGAATCACCGGGATCCAGACTTTGCGGGTGGCGTGGCTGATTTGAAAAAGTACCGCCGAGACAGGATCGGGCTCCTGACCGATATCGAGGATGATGTCTTCGATCTGGGGAATGACGCGGATTTGTGAAAAAACAAAAAGGAGCAGGAGAGCGAAAATAATGATCCCCGGAAGCAAGGTCGCCTTCCGCATCCGCGAACGGAATTCCGATTCCTTCTTCAAACGGTCGGCGATGGACTGAAAGGCTCGCGCAAGCTGCCCCGAATCCGCCCCGGCCCGGATCAGGGAGAGGATTTTTTCGTCGAAACGACCGGTTTTCTTGAAGGCGGCGTCGACAGGCATTCCATTCCCGAGGGATTCCCTGATCTCTGCCGTGAGTTTTGTGATCAGGAGGGATGGATGATTGGCACCGTAGTAAGAAAGGGCGTCCGCGGTATTGATGTTGGCCCTCAGCATCGACGCAAGGCTGCGGCATAACTTGATGATCTCCTTGCCCGGAAGATTTTTCGAGAGACTGATTCCGAGAAATGGCCTCTTTTCCGCTGGTTTGGCCGGGGGATTGACCGGCTTCTCGAGGGCGGCTTCGAGGAGGTCGCGTGCGGAGGATCGCCTGGGTGGAGGGGCGCTCATTCAGAGTTGGTGAGATCGATGGATTTGCTCAGGGCCTCCAGATCGGTGCGGCCCTCGCGGAGCAGCGCAAGACCGCTGTCTCTCAGCGAAGGAAGCCGGCCGTCCCGCCGGACTTCGCGCTCCATCTCGTAGGGACTCAGGGTTCCCTTGGAGAGTTCGTCCGACCAACGGGCCGTGATCGGGATGATCTCGAGGATGGCGGCGCGTCCGTGATACCCGCGCCCCTGGCACTCGTGACACCCCTCCGGGTTGCGCGCGTAAACGGGGACATCCCTCATGGAATCGTCCAGGTTGAACTTGCGGACATCCCGTTCCAGAAGCCGGGGCTTGAGCACCTTGCAGACCGGGCAGAGCAGTTTGATGAGACGCTGGGCGCACGCCGCTTTGAGGGTTTGTGCAATCTTCCAGCGTTCAATGCCAATCTGTTCGAAACGCTCGATGATTTGTGAAGCTCTCGGAGTGTGAATCGTGGTCAAAACCTTGTGACCGGTGATCGCCGCCTCGATTGCGAGCTCCGCCGAATCAAGATCCCTCACCTCGCCCATCAGAATGATATCGGGATCGCTCCGCATGAAGCTGGCGATCATCGCCTTGAATTCGTTCGGCCGGATATCGCAGTGGATCACTCCCGGTATTTCATCTTCGACCGGATTTTCGAGTGTGAGAATATTGTCCTCGGGACGGTTCAACTCACGCAGCATTGCGTTCAGGGTCGTGGACTTTCCGGAACCGGTCGGTCCGGACATCACGATGATTCCGGAGGGAATCGCCATGACCCTCTCGAGCTCGAAAAGAGTTGCGGGATCGAACGCGAGCGAACCGACGCCCAGTTTTGCCTCGAAATGGGCCTTGTCGAGGAGCCGCATGGTCACGTGATAACCGCGGTAGGTGCGGTGCCGTTCAAAGCGGATATCGATGGAACGATTCAGGTAATTCACCCCGAACCGTCCGGAAATCCCCGGATTTTTCACCCGCTCTTCGGGCGCCAAGCCCATGAGATTGAGGAGAAAGGCATCGATCCGATTCTTCAATTTCATCGGAATGGGATACCTCATCCCCATGTCTCCATCGATGCGGTAGCTGTAGGTGACCTCGCCGATCCCGCACTTCACATGGATGTCCGAGGCTCTCAGGCGGATGGCATCGGACAGGATCTTGGCGACAAGTCTCGCGAGCGGCTCTTCGTGTTCCGCGTTGATGTCGAAATAAAGTTTCTCTTCGGACCTTTCATCGACCTCGATCGACTCGAGTTCGTTCCGTGAAGGCCCTTGCGTTCCGGAAACGGATTCGATCAAGGGAATCATCTCGGCGTATGGCACGAGAACCCGGACGGGTTCAAGATCTTCGAAGCGCGAGGAAATGGCGTCCTCCCCCGTCGTATCCCAGGGATTGACGACGGCGAAGTAAAAACGGGACCGGTCTCTGGCGATCGGAACAAAGAGCCCGCGATTGAGGAGAGCCGGATCAAAGATTTCGAGAAGGACGGGATCGACGAAGTCCCGGATCCGCCTCAAAAAGGGAATGCCGCACTGGGAAGCGATGATTGAGAGGATCCTTGCCGAGGACGATGCCCGGATGGCGGCGTCATCTCCGGGAAAGTAACCCTCGGGGGCCAGGGCGATGATTTCGTCAACAACCCGCCGGGTAAGCGTTTCGTTTACGGGAAATCCAAGGTCGAGGTTCATGCGGCGAAATGACGTTGACAGAGGCAATGCCAGCCTTCGAAGTCAGTCCGGACAGCGAAGACGACCGGAACGATGAGCCCTCGGCGACGGAAGATCCGGGGAATTTCGGACGCGAGTGCGTCAACGGTGAATGGATTGATCGATGCAAGGGTCAAGAAACAACCGGACTCGGCTTGAAGAACGGGGACCCGGAGAAGCCGGCACAGCTCGGCGATGTCGCCCTCCTGCGTGTAAAATTCGATCGGAACGGCCATCCGGTCGGCAAAACCGAGGAAGGGAAAACGCAGTCCGGAAGCAACGGCAAACTGTTCGAGAACCCGCTCCCAAAGGTGTCGGGGAAGACCGCTGTCCGAGAGGGCGCGGGAAAGGAAATCCTCCGGCACCTCACAACCGGCCCCGCAAACCTCCTCCGAGAGGTAGTCCCTTAGGAGTGTCTCTCCGATGGCAAGCGCGGGACAATGGGCTTGGACGACGGCGAGGGTCCTTTGCGCCACCGTTTTTCGTATCGATTGTCCGAGATTCTTCGGATCGAGTTTGTCGCCGCCCTCTCCGGGATCGCCTTGAAACAATGCGATGGTTGCGCCGTCCATGATGAATGTTGCGTCCCTCTCATTTCCGGAGACCGCCCGCTGCCCGGGGAACCACCGACCGGCCCGCGGATCCGTGCGGTAAACGTCTCAGCGGGAAGGTTTTTTCGAAGGGGGAGTGTAGAGTTGTCTC
>JALRFZ010000612.1 GCA_023253615.1 Verrucomicrobiales bacterium
TGTCGGGCCAGCTGTTGAGCGGGGCGAAACGCTGGGTGCCGTCGGACGCTCCGCCGCGGCCGTCGGCGATACGGTAGGTGCCGGCGCTGTGCCAGGCCATGCGGATGAAGAGGGGGCCGTAGTGCCCGTAGTCGGCCGGCCACCAGTCCTGCGAGCTGGTCATCAGGTCGGTGAGATCCTTCTTGAGGGCGGCGAGATCGAGTTTCTTGAACTCCTCGGCGTAGTTGAAGCTCTCGCCCACCGGATTGCTCTTGGCGGAGTTCTGGTGGAGCATGTTGAGGTTGAGCTGGTTCGGCCACCAATCGCCGATCGACATGGCTCCGGCGGCGGTGTGGCGGTTGGGTCCGGCGGGCTGGGCACCCATCACGGGGCATTTGCTGAGGTCGTTCATGGGTTCGGCGGGTTTGCTGGGGGTGGAGGTGTCCTGCGCCATCGTGGATGCGAGCGGGCTCAACATCAGCGAGGCAAGAACGAGTTTGGACAGGGAACTTTTCATGGCTTGTCTGGGTTTGGGGTTTTCAAGGGTCCGAAATGGGCCGCTTGGTCAATTTCAAGCCTTTAGACAATGCATCCAATGCATTGTTCAAATTGTTGCGATGCGTTTTACGAATGGTAAAGTCGCGCCGTGAGAACCGAGATCGAACTCCAGCAACTCGAGCAATTCATCGCCTTGGCGCGGGCGCGGAACTTCACTCGCGCGGCGACTGAGCTGAATCTTTCCCAGTCGGCGCTGAGCCGGGCGATCCAGCGTCTGGAGGAACAGATCGGCCAGCCGCTCTTTGAACGAAAGCCGCGCGAGGTGGTGTTGACGGATCTGGGGGAATTGCTGCTGGAGCGGGCGAAAGAGATCTTGAATCTGGTGGACGACACGTTCCTTCTGCTCTCCGACGCGGGCCGCCACGGGCGGGTGCGCCTCGGAGCGATCCCGACGATCGCCCCCTATTTTTTGCCCTCCTTGCTGAGGAGCTTTTCGACGGCACATCCGGACATTTCGATCCTCGTGCAGGAGGACACGACGGAACATCTGCTGAAGCGCTGTAGCCACGGCGAGATCGATCTCGCGATCCTCGCGTTGCCTCTCCTTGCGAAATACCTCGAAATCGAGCCTCTCTTCGACGAGGAGCTGCTTTTGGTGGTTTCGTCAGGGCACGAGCTGGCGACGGCGGAGGAGGTCACGGCGGAGACGGTGGAGCGCCATCCCTTTGTCATGCTGAACGAGGCGCATTGCCTCTCCGATCACGTGGCGTCTTATTGCCGGCAACAGGCCGTGCAACCGGTGACGGTCGAACGCATCAGCCAGATCGCCACGGTGCAGGAACTCGTCGCCTTGGATCACGGGATCTCCATTCTTCCGGAAATGGCGCGACGGTTCGATACGAGCGATCGCCGCGTTTACCGATCGTTCACCGGGGAAAAACCCACACGCACCATCGCGATGGCGTGGAATCCATACCGCTATCAGAGCAAGTGGACGAAGGCGCTGATGGATCATCTGCGCCATTCGAAACCCGCCTGAAGCTTTTGCGCAATCAATGCTCCAGATCCTCTTCCTTCGGCTCGGGGAGCCAGAAGATGAGGATGACGCCGATGAGGGCATAGATCCCGGCGACGACGGCACCGTTCGTGGCCAGTGCGGTGACGGGTTTGCCGGCGGAAAGGGTCAGGGTAATGAAGGCGGCGGCCGTGCCGAGGATGCGCCCGCCGATGTTGGCCGCGAAGCTCTCGCCGGTGCCGCGCAGGTGCATGGGGAAAACCAGCGGGATGTAGTTCCCCCAGAAGCTGAACTGGGCGACGACGAGAAGACCGCAGAGGAAGATGCCCCATTTGATCGTCGCGAGACTGCCCGCCGTTTCGAGCGAACCGGCGACCCAGAAGAAGAAGACCGGAACGAAGATCATCGCGGGGATGAGGAAGAGGCGCAGCATGGCGCGGCGGCTGACAATGTAGACGGCGAGGATCGCGAAGAGGACGCGGCCGGCGAGGCCCCCGATCTCCTGCCATTTCGTGACGGTGGACGTTTCCTTGTCGCTCGCGTTGCCGGCGGCCTGCTTGCCGATACGGGTGAGGACGGGCTCGGCGGGAGCCGGTTCGCCCTTCGCCTTGGCAGCTTCGATGGCCGCGTTGCGCGCCGATTGTTCGGCTTGGGCGGCGACGGCTTTCACTTCGGCGTGCCCCTTCGGCCACGCGAGGATCTGGGGCAGCTGCTGGATGGCACCGAAGGCGAGACCGTAGCTGGCCGCGAAGATGAGCGTGGTCACCACGGTGGTGCGCACGAGCTGGGGGCTGAAGAGCTCCTTGATGCTGGGGCGCTTCAGTTTCCCTTCGGCCTTCTTCTTCGCCCAGGCGGGTGATTCGGGAAGGAAAGGGCGGATGAGGATGAGCGGGATCGCGGGGATGACGCCGGAGATGAGGGTGTAGCGCCACGCCTCGTGCCCGCCATGGATCTCGGGGAAGCTGTTCGCGTAGGTGGCCGCGTAGTAGTTCGCGAGGGCGACGAGGAGACCGCCGATGGAAGAGAAGGCTTGGGTGTATCCGAGCACTTTCTCCCGTTGTTTCGGTTCGGTGAAGAGCTCGGCGAGCCAGGCGACGGCGGCGACGAATTCGACGCAGACACCGATGAAGACGAGGCAGCGGAAGAAGAGAAGCTGCGGCAGGGTCTCGGCAAACGCCCCGGCGGCAAAGGCGGCGAAGGCGTAGAGAAGAATGGAGAACGTGAGGACGCGGCGGCGGCCGAGCTTGTCGGTGAGGTAACCGCCGAGGAGTCCGAAGACCCCGCCTGCGAGAGCCGGGACGAAGAAGAGGGTGCGCGCCCATTTCACATACTCCGCACCACCCGGAGCCCAGAGCGCGTTGGCCTCGGCCGGAGACATCCCTCCGGAGATGAGTTCCTGCACGAGCGGAGCGCTCAGCGAGGCGATGACCGGCTTGATGATCAACGGCAGCATGAGCAGCTCGTAGATATCGAAGGCAAAGCCGATCGAGGCGATGATGCAGATGAGCCAGCGGGTCGTGCCCATGCCAGTGGAGGAAAGTGGGGTCGCGTTCAAGGTGGGGCGAGTCTAGCAGTCCCGCGAAAGGCGGCAACGAAAAAGGGGCTCGGGATCGCGGCGGGATCACGCGTCGAGCTTGGCCAGCTCCATCACCTTGAAGTGTTGCCCCATCATCGCGGGATGCGTCAGGGTCTGGAACTGCCGCAAGCGTTTGACGGTGAGGGGATCAGGTCGCATGCCCTCGAGGGAGAGCAGCCAGGGTCGGGCGGCTTCGATGAGGAAGTGGTGTTGGTCGGTGAAAAGGCGCCGGGCGAGCCCCCCGCGCGTCGCCGCCTCCTCGACCCGGGTGAAATCGACGTGGGCGGTGAGGTCCTGCTCTCCCGGATGGGCGAAGGGATCCTCCCCGGCGCGGTGCTGGTGGTAGGTGCGCAGGGTGCCGGTGGTGCGCTGCGGCAGGTAGTAATCGGCCCGCTCGTGGCCGTAATCGATGATCCACCAGAGACCTCGCTCGAAAAGCCGCGCCGCCTCCACCATCCACGCATCGACCGCCGTACAAATCTCGGTCTGGCAGCCTTCGGGAAAACCTCCGCCAAGCGAGGAGACGAAATCCCGCCACTCGGGCCGGAGCGGAGCCGTGACCCAGCAGGGCCGGGACTCATCCTCGTCCCAGCCGACCCGGCGCTCATGCCACGCGCCCCCGGAAAAGAAGAGGAGATCGACGGGAAAGGCATCGAGGAGTTCGTTGCACAGAAAGATTCCGGCCGGGGCACGGGCCTCCTCGAGCGAGGCGCAGACGCGGAGTCCCGGAACGGGCGTGGCCTTGAGCTCCCTCTCGAGAGTCTCGCGCAAGGAGGCGCGTGGCTCGACGAGACGGTATTCGAACGAGCCCGGGAGGTGGCCGCCGATCTCCCCGAGGGCGGCGAGGATGTCCCGGGCGAGACGGCCGTCGTGCCCGCCCTGCTCGACGACGACCAGGGGCTGCTGTCTCTGGAAATCAGCCTCCCAGGCCATCAAAAGGCGATGCGCGAGGAGCCGTCCAAAGGTATCGCCGACCGAGACACTGGTATAAAAATCCCCCTTCCGGCCCACTTCGCGGAACCCCGGATCGTCGTCGCGGCGGGAGTAGTAGCCCCATTCGGGGTGGTAGAGGGCCAGATCCATCCATGCCGAAAAGGGCACCGAACCTTCCGGACTTTCTGAAATTCTTTGAAAGACGAGATGGAAAAGGGGCGTATCTTGGAGGCCGGAGGGGTGTCCCGGTGTCATTTGCATGACCCACACCCTAGCCGGTCCGAAACCCGTTTCCAGTTTCTTCCGTGTCCCACGACTTCGAAGACATCGATTTTGATGCGATCGGCACCAATGGTGGCGACCGTGCTCCGCGGCCTGTGATCGATCTGCCGCCTTTCAGCGAGCGGGAGAAAAAACGCGCCAAACGGCGGCGGCGTCTCGTTTTCTGGATGAAGTTCTTCGGATTTCTCTTCATCCTCGGCCTCGTCGTCGCGGTGGTGGGTCTGGCCGGAGCCTTTTTCTACCTGAAGCCCCGTTACGACCTCGCCCAGTCCTTCGACCTTTCCGAGCTCGAGGAGGTCGAGGTCGCGAGCCGGATCTTCGACCGCAACGGACGCGAACTCGGACGCATCTTCGTGCAGAACCGGCGCCCCGTCTCGCTCGACAACGTCTCGCAACATTTCGTGAACGCCCTCCTCGCGGCGGAGGACAGCCGCTTCTACCAGCACGACGGGGTCGATTACATCGGCATCCTCCGCGCCGTCTACTACAGCATGCGTTCGAAAGGCTTCAACCAGGGGGCCTCGACCATCACCCAGCAGCTCGCCCGACAGACCTTCGAATTGAAGGACCGTACCCTGAGCCGGAAATTTACCGAGATTTTCCTCGCCCAGCGCATCGAAAAACGCATCGGGAGCAAGCAGCGCATCCTCGAGCTTTACATCAACCGGATCTATTTCGGCGGAGGCTACTACGGGATCGCCGCCGCCTCCGAAGGTTATTTCGGCAAGGATCCCGCCCACCTTTCCGTCGTGGAGGCCGCGACCCTCGCCGCGACCATTCCGAACCCCTACCACCGCTCGCCGCGCAGCTTCCCCGAGGTCTCGAAGAAGTGGCGCGACCACGTCCTCACCCGCATGGCGGCGGAGGGCTACATCGACAACGACGCCCGCGACCGTCTCCGGAAATCCGAGATCGACATCGCCGCGAAAACGAACATCACGGGCAAGTCCGCTTTCGTTTATGAAAAAGTGCGGCAGGAGGTGATCGAGCTGCTCGGTTACGAGGCGGTCTCGAAGGGAGGTTTCTCCATCCACACCACGATCGACGGCGCGCTCCAGGAACAGGCCGAAGCGGCTCTGCGCGAGCAGCTCGCCAAGATCGAGCAGCATCCCGACTTCAAGCAGGAGACCCTCGCCCAATACAAGTCGAAGAAAGCCGCCTTCCAGGAATCGGCCCATCCCGATCAGACCTTCCCCGCGCCGAAATACCTGCAGGGAGCCTTGTTGCTCATCGACAACAAGACCGGATCCGTTCTCGCCCGGGTGAGCGGACGCGACTTCAACGACAGCATGTTCGACCGCGTTTCACAGGGGCGCCGTCCCACCGGCACCGCCTTCATGCCTTTCGTGTATGCCGCGGCTTTTGAGAACAAGTTTTTCCCCGGAACCCTCGTCGATGACACGCCCATGGACACGCGCCAGGTCATGGTCGGCGGCACCACCGGCATTCTCGGCGAATGGGGCGTCGAGAGTTTCGACAACGTCTACGAGAACGTCATCACCGCCCGCCGCGCCCTGGCCAAGGGCAAGAACGCCGCCACCGTGCGGATCGGCCAGAAGGTGGGCACCGAGGCCGTCGTGAAACTCGCCCAAAAGGCCGGAATGTCCTTTTCGGGCGACCTGCAGAAATTCAACGCCACCTTCCTCGGGCGCAATCCGAGTTCCCTCGAGGAGCTCTGCCTCGCCTACACGATCTTCCCCAACAACGGGCGCCGCGCCGAAAAGACCCACGTCATCGCGAACATCCGCGACAGCCTCGGCAACATCATCTACACGCCGAATGTCGCGATGCACGGCACGCAGGCGATCGACCGCTACACCGCGCATCAGATCAACAGCGTCCTCTCCGATTCCTTCAAGCTCGGCACGGCTGGAAAGGCGCTCGAGAAATTCGGGCTCGGGAATTTCCCCGTCGCCGGCAAGACCGGCACCGAATACGATTTCACCGACAACTGGTTTGTCGGCTATACCACCGAGGTCACCTGCGTCGTCTGGACCGGCTTCGACCAGAGCGGCACGATCTATCCCGGGGCCTTCAGCTCCGACACCGTGCTGCCCGTCTGGTCGGCGGTGATGAACGAGGCGGCGAAAAAGTTCGAGCCCAAGGCCTTCATTCCCCCGCCCGATGCCGAGCAGGTCGAGATCTGTTTGAAATCGGGCGAGCTCGCCTCGGACGATTGTTACGAAGTCATCCAGAAGGGCGAGGGCATCGCCTCGCAGGTGCGTTGCACCTACGTGGAACATCTCCGTCCCGGCACCAATCTCGAACTCATCTGCCACCTCCACGGCAAAGGGCGGAGCCGGCTGCAACAGGAAATGACGCAAACCCGCACGAAGGACGGACTCCTGCGGGCAGGCATGGTCGTCCAGGAAAACATCCAGCCCGTCCTCCCCATCGCCCCCACCGTGGTCGGGGTGAGCGATCCCTACAACTCCTTCGCTCCCGTGATCCGCGCCCGCGTCGCGCCGGTCGTGGCGGACATCGTCGCCGAACCGACCCCGGAGGGAGGCGACCCCGCCGCCCTCCCCGGCGGAGAAGAGATCGGCAGCAATGGCATCCCCGTGGCACGGCCAGTCCTCACCGAGACCGAGACGCAGGATCTCCCCGCCCAGCGTGTCCAGCTCCCGCGCGCCCGGGCGATCGAGTTCGAGTGATCCGCCCCGCATCCGCTTGATCACGTGATGACAAATCGCGGTCGATTTGTTAGCGTCACGCCATGCTGACCGTCATCAAGCTGCTGGTGTCCGCGGGATTGATCTACGCGGTGAACGAGATCGTCATCGCGCGAAGCCGCCCCTTCCTCGGCAGCCTCATCGCCTCGCTCCCGCTCGTGAGCCTCATCACCTTCGTCTGGATCTACTACGGGATGAAGGAGATGCCGGCCGAGCGTGTCGAGAAACTCGCGTCCCACTCCGCCGGGGTGTTCTGGTTCGTGCTGCCGAGTCTGCCGATGTTCCTCGTCTTCCCCGTGCTGCTGCGCAAAGGGGTCCACTTCTGGCCCTCGCTGGTGATCTGCTGCCTCCTCACCATGGTGCTGTATGCGGGCATGGCCTACCTCCTGAAGCGCTTCGGAGTCGAGTTATGAAGACGGGAACCTTGCTCCTTGCCCTCTCCTTCTTTTTCACCGCCGTGTCTCGCGCCGCGGATCGTCCGCCGAATTTCATCGTCCTCTTCTGCGACAATCTCGGCTACGGCGACATCGAGCCCTTCGGCTCCACCCTCCATCGCACCCCGTCGCTGAACCGCATGGCGGCCGAGGGGCGGAAGTTCACGCACTTCTACGCCAGCGCCGGAGTCTGTACACCCTCGCGCGCCTCGATCCTGACCGGCTGCTACGCCCAGCGCGTCGGCATGCATCTCAATCCACGCGATCACCACGTGCTGAGGCCCGTCTCGCCCTACGGCCTGCATCCCGACGAAGTCACCCTCGCCGAAGCCCTCAAGGCGAACGGTTATGCCACCGCCCACATCGGCAAATGGCACCTCGGCGACCAGGCGGAGTTTCTACCGACCCGTCAGGGATTCGATTTCTTCCACGGCATCCCTTACTCCGACGACATGACCGAGCGGACCTGGGAAAAAGACGGTTCGCAATGGCCTCCCCTGCCCCTCATGCACGGCGAAACCGTGATCGAAGCCCCCGCCGACCGCGACACCCTGACCAAACGCTATACCGAAGAGGCCGTCGCTTGGATCGAGAGGAACCGCGATCGTCCCTTCTTCCTTTACCTGCCCCACGCCATGCCCGGGAGCACGCCGACTCCTTATGCGAGCGAGGCCTTCCGCGGGAAAAGCCGGAACGGACCCTGGGGCGATTCCGTCGAGGAGATCGATTGGTCAACCGGGGTCATTCTCGACAAACTCGTCGAACTTGGTCTCGATGAGAACACGCTCGTCGTCTGGACCTCCGACAACGGGTCTCCGCTCGCCAAGGATCCCGCCGATCCCGGGCGCGGTTCGAACCTCCCCCTCGCCGGACGCGGGTACACCACCAGCGAAGGAGCCTTCCGCGTCCCGTGCCTGACCTGGTGGCCCGGCCGCATTCCCGCCGGTACCGTTTGCGACGAACTGAGCTCGACGATGGATCTTTATCCCACCTTCGTGCAACTCGCCGGGGGCGCCGCCGACACGGTGAAGCGCGACGGGCACGATATCCGTCCGCTCTTGTTTGCAGAAGAAGGCGCGAAGACCCCCTGGGAGGTTTTCGCCTATTACGAACTCGACCAACTCCAGGCCGTGCGCTCGGGACCGTGGAAACTCTTCCTGCCGCTTGAGGATTTCGCCAAACATCCCCACTATAAGAAGAGCGACCGCGAACGGGCGCCCCTGCTTTTCAACGTCGTCGAGGATGTCGATACCTCCGACAACATCGCCGCCGACCATCCCGGGATCGTCGCCCGACTCACCGCCCTCGCCGAATCCGTGCGCGCCGATCTCGGCGACTCCGGCAAGACCGGCTCCGGTCAACGCCCTGTCGGAAAAATCGCCGGCACCGCCAAACCCGTGACCCGTGACCCGTGACCCGTGACCCGTGACCCGTGACCCGTGACACCGCCGTCCTCTTGACTTCTTCCCCGCCCCGGAAGAGCCTGTTGACCGATGGCAAGCGAGGCCGAAGCAAACGAGGCGGAAGGCGCGGGGGAATCCTCCGGGCTTCATCAGCCGCACGACAAGCTTTTCACCGCCGCCTTCGGGGTGCCGGAGAATGCGGCCGGTTTTCTCCGCGCCCAGTTGCCTTCGAGGCTCGCGAACGCCATCGATTGGGAGAGCTTGTGCCCGCAGCCCGGTTCGTTCGTTGATTCGACGTTCCGTCGTTCCCATACCGATTTGCTCTTCAGTGCCTCGATCGATGGGCGGGAAACCCTGCTCTATCTGCTCTTCGAGCATCAAAGCGCCTGTGATCCCCGCCTGCCTCTCCGGCTGTTGCGCTATCTGGTCCGGATTTGGGAAGACTGTGCGAGGAAGCTCCCCGACCGGACCAAGCTGCCTCCGATCTTGCCGGTGGTGCTCTCCCAGAATGCCGAGGTATGGGAGGTGCCGGACTCTCTCGGCGCCATGCTCGATCTGCCTCCCGACCTTGCCGGCGACCTCACGCCCTTTCTCCCGGATTTCACCTATCGCCATCTCCAGCTCGCGGAGACGGACTACGCGAGTCTGCCCGGCACCCGGGCGGGGATCTTCGTGCTGCGCACGATGAAGGCCGAGCGGCGGGGGGAGCTCCTCGGTGAGGTGGTCTGGGAAGAGGATCTCATTCTCGGCATCCCCCGCGAACTCTATCAGATGGTGCTGCGGTACATCCTGGCCGCCGAAATTGACAGGGACGCCTTCGAGAATAGATTGAATCAATTGCGTGATCCCGAACTCAGAACGGATGCCATGACCCTCGCTCAAGTCTATCGCCAGGAAGGCCGGCAAAAGAGCCGTCAGGAAGACATTCTGGATGCCCTGGAGCTTCGTTTCGGGCAGGTTTCCGAGGAGATCCGGGAAATGATCCGCAGCCAGGGCGGAGAAGCGCGTCTGCGGGAGCTGTTCCGGGCAGCGATCCAATGCACCTCCCTGGAGGAGTTCCGCGGAGCCTTGTGAACGGTCGAGAGCGGCGCTCACGCCGCAAAACTCTCGCCGCACGAGCAGGTCACGACCGCATTCGGGTTCGTCACCTTGAAGCCACCCTGCTGGAGGTCGTCGCTGTAATCGAGCACCGAGCCCGTCACGAAAAGCGCGCTTTTCGGGTCGATGACAATACGCACCTCGTTCGACTCGACGAGGATGTCACGATTCGCCGGACCATCGACGAGATCCATTTTGTATTGCAGCCCCGAGCAGCCGCCGCCGATCACCGCGACGCGGAGCGCGCCGTGGTCGAGACGGCCCTGCTTCTTGAGCAGCGAACGCAGCTTCGCCGAAGCTCCGTCGAGGACCTTGATGAGCGTTTCGTTGCCGACCCGGTAGTTTACTTCTGTCACGCCGGGAAAATCGGGCAGGGCACGGCATGGCGCAAGCCCGAATCGCCCTCGGAAAGCACGCGATTTTTCCCTGTCCAAGCCGGCGGTGGCGACGTAGCCTCCCGCATGTTCACAGGCATCGTGGAAACCTGCGGCGAAGTCGTCGCGCTGAAGCCGGTCGAGACCGGTGCGGAACTCTGGGTGAAGGCTCCCTTCGTCGGCGAACTCGCCCTGGGCGAAAGTGTCGCCAACAACGGGGCCTGTCTCACCGTCACGGAAGTGAAGGACGGGGCGATGCGTTTCGACCTCCTCCACGAGACCCTGCGGCTCACCAATCTGGGGGATCTGAAATCGGGCGACCCCGTCAATCTCGAGCGCTCCCTCCGCGTCGGCGACCGGCTCAGCGGCCATTTCGTGCAGGGGCATGTCGATGTCTGCGCCGAGGTGACCGGATACGAGCGGGTCGGGCAGGACCACCGGTTCACCGTCTCGCTGCCGCGCGAATTCGCCCACCTCATCGTTCACAAAGGCTCCATCTGCGTCGACGGGATCAGCCTCACCGTGGCCGAACTGCACGAGGATCGTTTCCTGCTATGGATCATCCCCCACACCCACGAGGTGACGAATTTGCACCATGTCAGGGTGGGATCGCGGGTGAATCTCGAGTTCGACCTGCTCGCCAAACATTTGGCGCGTTTGCAGGAGTGCCGCGACTAACGCAGCGGCTTCCGCCGGACGAAAGCCCTGACAAATTCCTCGAAGGTCGGCTCGGGCTCCGCTTCGGCTCCGCTCATTTCCTCGAGATCACGCCGATCGCGCTTCGTCGGTCGTCCCGTGCCCGCCTCTCGCGGGATCGGGGATCCTTCGCGGGCCTCGCGCTCGAGTTCGGCGACGCGGGCGTATTCCTCCGCCGGAGTCAGGTCGAGAACGAAGATGGCCACCTCCTTTGCCGAGACCCGGCGACGGAGGATTCCCTTCACCTCGAGAATGCGCTCGAGCATGCCCTGGCGCACGCGGATCTCATCGCCGACGCGGACCTGCCGCGAGGCGCGGCAGCGCTGGCCGTTCACGAGCAGTTGCGACTTCTTGCACGCCGCCGCAGCGAGGGTGCGCGTCTTGTAGAGACGCACCGACCAAGCCCAGAGGTCGAGGCGCACACTGTCTTCGGGAGGAGTGGGGAGGGATTCCAAAACGTCGTTGCGATGGGTTTACGATGGAACGTGCCCTTCTGTCCAGAGGTTTTCGAAACTCACTCCGTCCGACCCACCCACGTCCAGCCCTCGCCGTAGCGTTCCTTCGTCGCTTGCGTCAGGGCAGCGCCGTCGGCATCCTCCTCCAGCACCGCCAGCATGGTCGATCCCGATCCCGAGAGCAGGGCGGCGCGCACTCCGCGTTGGGCGAGGAGCCACGACTTCAGGTCGCCCAGCACGGGGAACTTCTCGAAAACGGGTCGCTCGAGATCATTCACCATTTCCCCCCAGGGTCCCGGCTGCGGCGTGTAGGTGAAGCCTGCGTATTCCGCCGATTCGAGATACCGGCGATAGGCCCACGAAGCGGCGATGCCGAAGTCGGGCTTGTAGAGGAAGATGGGAAAGGTCGGCGGCACTTCCTCGGCAGGGATCGGCACGACAATCTCGCCGCGTCCCCGGCAATCGCAGGG
>JALRFZ010000625.1 GCA_023253615.1 Verrucomicrobiales bacterium
TGCCTTTTTGCTCGAGCAGCTTGCGCCAATCGGTGTAGGCCTTCGCCGCAGGGAACTGTGCTTTCGCTTTGGCGAGGCGGTCCTCGTCGATGTCGCAGACCGCGACGATTTCGTTGCCGGGGGCGAGCTCCATCATATCGCTCCAGCCCTTGCCGCCCACGCCGACACAGGCGATCGCGACTTTCCGGTTGGGATCGGCCGCCGAAAGGATCGCGGGACCGGCGGCGGCTCCGATGAGGGATGTCTTGAGGAAAGAGCGGCGGGTCGTGCGGTTCATGCGTCCATCGTGAAAGAGGGTCAGGTCTCCGACAAGACCCGGTTGGGTCGGGTTTGCGTGATGGGGTTGCACGGATTGCGCTGGAAATCAGCTGGCAACCGGACAGACATGCCCGGCGTTACAGAAATTCTAAAAATCACAGAATCCAAATCGCACATTTCCCGCATCCGGCGTAAGCTTCCCGGCTACGAATGGGAAACTCACGGATTCTTCGACGATTGTTGTTCTGTTTTGCGGTCTCGGCATTCTCCTTGTCTGCCGAGGAGGCGAAGGGGCCTCTCGCCTTGGAGTATTCGATCCGGGCCGACGAAAACGGTGCCCTCGTCTGGGAAATCACGGACTCCGGCGGGGATCCGAAAGATCTGCCGGAGGAGGAAAAATTCCGTCTCTTGCGCGACCGCCATTTCCCCGAAGCCGTCGCGAAGGCCGCGGCGGGCGAGGCACCGGCGGTCTGGATCGTCGGTTTCTTTTACCTCGATGAGCGGATCACGGAGCCCGATCCGGCCAAGGCGGAGGCCGCCTTCCGGCGCGGGTTGGAATTGGGACGCCCCGACGGGATGCTCTATCTCGCGGACTTTTATCATCGGAAAGCGATGCCCCGGGATCGCGACCAGAACGAACGGTCCCGCGACCTCAAGCGAGCCGAAGGGCTCACGCTCGCGATGCTCGAAGCGGGACGCGGAGAAGCCGCCTGGATCGCCAACACCCTCGCCAGCGTCCATCTGTTCGGTTGGTACGGGCTGGAAAAGAACCTTGAGAAAGGTGCCGGCCTCCTCGATGCGGTGGAGAAAGTGCTGCCGGAAGATCCCCTGATGCAGCTCCTGAAAGCGAAGCTGCTCATCTATCGGAAGGACTACCCCGCAGCCTTCACCTACGCCGAAAAAGCCGAGAAGGGATTCCAATCGGCGGCCGAAATCGACGAGACCGCGGCGGAGGATCTGCATCGGGCGAAGACGGCGAAGATCTCGGCGGCGGTCCTCGGCGGAGACCTCGCGAAGATCGATCCGGATGAATTTCTCCAGATCTCCAAAGATTCGCTCGGTCTGAACGGGCCTTTCGCGTGGTCGATCCCGGTGCTGCTGGCGCTTTTGTTGGTCTTCCTTCTTTGGCGGACGCGTCTTGCATGGGCGCATCACGATGGACCGGGCCTGCGACTGACCTTGTTCTGGATCTCGGCCTCGATCCTCGCCGCGGGGATCGGATTCAACATCCGTCTGCCCGGACTCGACAACGGCGTCGGTCATTGGATCGGCGCCCTCCTCGTCACCGCCGCCGCGCTCGCCGCCGTGACGATGGGCGGGTGGTCACACTATTTCGGGAGCGGTCCCCTTTTCAACGGATGGAAACCGTTCCTGAAAGGGGCCGCCATCGTGATCGGAGGCGTCGCCGGGATGCAGCTCGTGGCGATGGGATACGGGGCGGTCTACCAACTCATCACGGGAGGACCGCTCGACAAACAGCTCGTGAGCCTATTTCTGAAAAGCGAAAATCTCGTCGAACTCACCGGCACTGTCCTCGTCGTCGGGATCGCGATCCCGTTCTACGAAGAGGTCTTTTTCCGCGGCTTCCTCTTTGCCTCGCTCGATCGCCGCTGGGGAGGCAAGGCGGCGCTGATCGTCAGTTCGGTCTTCTTCGCGATCGTGCACGGGCTGACCTTCTTCGTGCCGCTGCTCTTCCTCTCCTTCCTGATCGGCTGGTTGCGGCTCAAGACGGGAAATCTCCGCATGAGCTTCTACCTGCACGCCGCGAACAATTCCTTCTCGGTGCTCGCCGGCTATTTCCTCGCCGGCGGCGGTTGAAGAAAGGGACGGAAGGTGTCAGATGACGAGTCCCGTCACTTCGCCTTCGAAGACGAGCTTGCCCTCGACGAATCCCTGGGCTTCGAAGATCGCCATCCGCGAGCGCAGGGCTTTGGCTTTCACGACCATGAAAAGGTCGTCGCCCGGTGCCACGGTGCCGCGGAATTTCACGTCGTTCACCCCGCCGAAGCCGAAGAATTTTTTGCCGCCGGTCTCGAATTTCAGGTGGTAGATGACGGAGCTGATCTGCGCCGCCATCTCGATCATGAGCACGCCCGGCATGATGGGCCGGCCGGGGATGTGGCCGCGCGTCCAGAACTCGTCTGCCCGCTGGGTCTTGATCCCGACGGCGAGCCCTTCCTCGAGGTCGATGGCGATGAGCCGGTCGATCTGCTCGAATTCATCGCGCTGGGGGTTCAGCGCGAGAATCTGTTCTTTGGTCACCGCCACATTGCCGGGGGTGAAGGTCGCGGGGTCGACGATCGGTTGGGATGCCATGATTTCTTCAATGCCAATGATTCGCGCCACAGTTCCGGTCGCGGGGTCCGATGTCAATCCTCGAGCCTGCATTTCTCATCGCCCCTGGTATGACCACAAACCGAGCGAAAGGGACGCGTCATCGCGTGAAAGTCGCCGTTCGACACTGAAAACGGGCTCCGGCATATTCCGTCGTTTGAAACCTCCTTCGTTCATTCTCTCGCCTTGGTTCCGGCTTTGGGTTCTGCTCGGTGCCGCGCTCGCCACTTCGGCGGCCCGGGCCGGGGAAGATCCCGAGCTCGCCGCGAGGCGCGAGGCGGTGAAAAAGGCCTTCAAGCAGGACGTCGAGAAGTTCGTCGCCGATTACTGCGTGCAATGCCACGCCGACCGCCCCAAGGCGGGGCTGAATCTCCGGGTCGCGGTGAAGAAGCCGGGCGATCCGGCCTTCCTCCGCAAATGGATCGAGTGCATCGCCAACGTGGAGGCGCACGACATGCCGCCCGAAGACGCCGATCAGCCGAGCGACGAGGAGCGGCAGCGCTTTCTCGACGCCCTTTCCCAGGTGCAGTATCTCAGCAACCGCGACCCGGGTCCCTTCGTGATCCGCAGACTCACGAAAGCGGAATTCGGCAACACCCTCCGCGACTTCCTCGGCGTCGATCCGTCGGTCGCGAAGGATCTGCCCGAGGAGGTGCCGGGCGAAGGCTACCTCAATTCGCTCTCGCCGATGCAGGTCGAGCAATATCTCGGCATTGCGAACGAGGCGATCACGAAACTTTCCGCGAAGGACGAGGCGCGGCTCTTCGGCGATGCCAAGACGGAGGTCCGCGAGATCGCCCGACGTCTCGCCCGCAGCGCCTACCGTCGCCCACCCACCGACTCGGAGATCGACGTGCTCGCCGGGGTCTTCGATCTCGGAACGAAGAACGGACTCGACCGTGACGCGGCGCTGAAATTCATGCTGAAGGCCGTGCTCGTCTCGCCCCAGTTTCTTTTCATCACTCCCTCGAAGGACGCGCCCGAGGGCGAGGAGATCGTGCCGCTCGATGATCATCAGCTCGCCTCGCGCCTCTCGTATTTTCTCTGGGCGACGATGCCCGATGCCGAGCTCGCGAAGCTCGCCGACGAAGGCCGTCTCCACGATCCGGCGGTGCTGAAGGCGCAGGTGAAACGCATGCTCGCGAGTCCCCGATCCCGCGCCCTCTTCGACGGATTCGGAGCGCAATGGCTCGGGCTCGACAAGATCGCGACAAAGACCTTCGATCCTGACAAATTCCCCCAAATGACTCCCGCGATGCGCGAGGCGATGTATGAGGAAGCACGGCTCTTCTTCGACAGCATCGTGCGGGAGAACCGGAGTGTCGTCACCTTCGTGAACGGCGACTACACCTACCTCAACGCGACCCTCGCTCCGATCTACGGCATGGAGAAACAGGTGAAGGGAGCGGCGATGGAGAAGGTGAGCCTCACCGACACGAACCGCGGCGGCATCCTGACCATGCCCGGAGTCCTCGCGACGACGTCTTTCCCTACGCGCACCAGTCCGGTGATCCGCGGCGTCTGGGTGCTCGAGCAGGTCCTCGGAGAGCATGTCCCGCCCGCTCCGCCGAACGTCCCCGCGCTCGAGAAGCAGGACCAGAAAACGATCGCCGGGCTCACCCTGCGCCAGCGCACCGAGCTGCACCGCACCGAGGCCGTCTGCGCGAACTGCCACAAGATCCTCGATCCGATCGGCTTCGGTCTGGAGAACTTCGACGCGATCGGCCGCTGGCGGGAGACCGATGAATCCGGAGGCAAGGTCGATGCGGCGGGCGAACTGCCCGGCGGCAAACGCTTTTCTTCTCCACGAGAGCTGAAAGCCATCATCGCTGCCCGAGGGAACGACCTTTCCCGAAATCTCACGGAAAAGCTCCTCGCCTACGCCCTCTGCCGCCAGCTCGACGGATACGACCTCATCGTCGTCGATCAGATGCACAAGACCATCGCCGGCGACGGTCACAGGATGCAGACCCTCATCAGCGAAGTCGTGACGAGTTATCCGTTTTTGAATCGACGTGTGGTGGAATGATCGTTCTTAGCGCAAGGGAGGTGCCCTTGATCGTCTTGGAAGCTCTGGTTGAAGATTGCCGAACGGGTGGCAAACTGGATGCAGATGATCAGCGCGGAAGATCTGGTGGGCGAGGAGTGGGCCGATTGGTATCGGCTGACTCCCGCGCAACGCTGGACAGAGACTTCGCTGCTCTGGCAGACTTACCTTGCATTAGGAGGCTCCCTTGATCCCGAACCCGATACGCAAAGTCCTTTCTTCGATGCGGGAGCACCAGGTCCAATGCCTGCTCATGGGCGGCCAGGCCTGCGTGTTGTACGGCGCAGCGGAGTTTAGCCGTGACACCGATCTGGCGATCCTCGCCAGTGAGGAAAACGCGGCCCGGCTTGAGGAGGCGATGAAAGCTCTCGAGGCCGAGGTGGTCGCCGTTCCACCCTTTCTCATCCCGCATCTGGAGGCAGGTCATGCCGTGCATTTTCGTTGTCACCATCCGGATGCCGTCGGAATGCGGGTCGATGTGATGTCCCGCATGAGAGGGGTGGATGGATTTGACGAGCTCTGGGCTCGCCGCACCACCCTCGAGATGGAGGACGGGATGATCTGTGAAATTCTTTCCCTTCCGGATCTCGTGCGTGCCAAGAAGACACAACGTGACAAGGATTGGCCGATGATACGGCGGCTGATCGAGGCCAATTACTTTTCCCATCAAGCCTCGCCCACCTCCGAGCAGCTTGCCTTTTGGTTTCGGGAGCTTCGCACTCCCGCGTTGCTTCTGGAGCTTGCCAACGCGCATCCGGGGTTGGCTCGGGCGGCCGCTGATTCCCGTCCGTTGGTCTGGCATGCTTTGGTCAAGAACGAGCCCGCCCTTGTCGAAGCATTGGAAGACGAGGAACGCCAGGAGCGGATGGCGGATCAGCTCTACTGGCAGCCCCTCAAGCGGGAGCTCGAGTTGTTCCGGCGCGAACGCCGCTGACACGTCAGCCGGTGTGGGATCGCGTCATTGAAATTCGTGCTCAAGACCCTTAGCTTGCATTCAATCAAGCTCTGAAACATGGCCTCAAACCACCTCATCAGCCGCCGCACCTGCCTTCGTGGACTCGGAGCCTCGCTCGGATTGCCCCTGCTCGAAACGATGGGCTGGGCCGAGACGGCCAAGGGCGCGGCCGCCTCCAAGCCACCGGTCCGGCTCGGGTTCATGTACATGCCCCACGGGGTGATCATGGATCAATTCTGGCCTTCCTCGCCGGAGAGCTTCCGTACTTCGCCGCCGCCCGCGCTCGAGTCGTTGCGTCCCGTTCTCGACCAGTGCCTCCTGATGAAGGGAATCTCCGGAGTGCCGATCACCCCCTTCGGCAGCGCCCCGCACGCCCTCGAGCTTTCCACCTGGCTCACCGCCGCGTTGCCGAATGCGGCGAAACGCAGCCAGATCCACATCGCCATTTCCGCCGATCAGATCTTCGCGAACTACTACGGTGCCCTCACCGCCCTGCCCTCGCTGGAGCTCGCGACGATGCCGCAGACGCACAAGGAGAACCAGGAAGGGCTCAACGAGGGTTACTACTCGCATTGCAGCTTCCGCTCCCCCACCCAGGCCATGCCCGCCGAGATCAATCCTCGGAACGTGCTGAACCGCTTGTTCGGCAAGAGCGACCAAGGGGGAACGACAACGGCCAATCCCCTCGATCGGCAGATGCTCGACCTCGTCATCGGTGGAGCGAAGGACCTGCGGCGCAAGCTCCCGCACGGCGACCAGCAGAAGCTCGACGAATACCTTGACAGCGTCCGCTCGGTGGAGCGCCGCATCGCCGCGATCGAATCCCGGCAGAAAGACGCCGCCCTTGAGAAAGCCGGCGTCGCCTCGAGCCAGCGCAAGGCGAGCGACTCGCCCACGATCGAGGTGAAGATCCCCGAGGGCGACAAACGCAGCGAGTACATGCAGGTGATGTGCGACCTCACCATCCTCGCCTTCCAGACCGATACCACCCGGGTCAGCACCTACATCGGCTCGACTCCGAACGGCGTCTCCTATCCCGAGCTTGGCTTCAGCGACACGCACCACAGCCCCACCCACCACAACAACGAGGCGGAGAAGGTCCGCAAGGTCGCGGCCATCACGAAATTCAATATCGACCAGTTCGCCTACATGGTGAAGAAGATGGCGACCCTCCGCGAAGGCGACGGCACCCTGCTCGACAATTGCCTCATGATGTGGGGATCCGGCCTCGAGGACGGGAACAAACACACCCGCGAGAACCTCCCCTTCATCATCGCCGGAAAGGGTGGCGGCTCGGTTGAGACCGGACGTTTCCTCGACAACGTCAAGGGCAACCAGGGCGACCTCCTCACCACCCTGCTCGGCTGCGCCGGCGTGCCGCTCGACCGGCCCATCGGCATCGCGACGAAGGAGATCACGGAGATCCGGAAGGCGTGAGCCGGGCGGTTTTCACCCGCTCATCGTGGCCGTCTCACCACCGTGTGCAGGAAAGGCGCGGAGACCCGGCCATCCCGGTCGATCGCCCGGATTTCCACACGGGTCCTGCCGGGCACAAAAGCCTTCACCCGCAGCCGCCAATCGGCCGTGGCTGAAACGAGGCGAGCGGGGCGATCCCCCACCTTTGCCTCGATGCGGGAAATGCCCGCGGCGGCGATGGCGGTGCCGCTCAGGGTGACCCGCGATTGCAGGCCACGAAGGACGACACGGGCGGGCCGGTAGGCGACGATCCTTGGAGCCGCGACCGTGCCACCACCAGGCGGAGGAGAGCCGACGCGTTCGGCGGAGAGTTCGTGCAGGTAGACCTCGAGATTGTCGTATCCCGATGTCGAAAGATCGCTCCCGGCGTGATCGGGCGTCCGGGGATCGAGACCTCGGGCCGTTTCCCAGGCATCCGGCATGCCATCGAGATCGGTATCGGCGGGAGCCGCCGGTGCGGCACCCGAGTAGGCGGGGAGGAGGGCATCGCCCGCGGGATTCGTGTTCGGAGCGGCGGGGTCGATGCGATCCTCCGCCACGGGCAGGACGAGACGTTGGTCCATCGGATCGCGGGGAAAGGCTCCGGCCCGGGCGAGCAGCGTTTCGCGCAGCGCGGCACCATCGGTGTAGGTGATCGAGGGGAAGGGGTGCCGCGTCGTGCGCGCCGTCGCGGAGCGCGAAGTGGCATCGGGCGAGGTCTCGCCCGCATAGTCGTTGCAGCAATAGAAGAGTTGGTAATCGCTGCGGCCCGGATAACGCGACATCGTGTTGCCACTAACAAACAACTCATTCCCACCCGCGGAAGGGGCGCGCAGGATCTGGTCGTCCCACATCCCGTAGGGAAACGAAGTCCCGGTGCGAAAGACATTGCCGACCGCGTTGAGCCGGTAGTGGATCGGGTAGGGTTGGCCGAGGCCGTTGGTGACGACATTCGTGTCGGCCCCCAGCGCGATGAAAAAACGGGGATCCCAATAGAGATTGTTCGAAAGCTCGAGGTCCATCGTGCTGCCCGCCGCCGCGGCCGACTCGCGGGAGGCCTCCGGGAGCCGGCCTTCGATCCGCACGAAGAGATTGTGATGGATCGAGAGCCGGTCGAGGGCGAAACCGTGGGCCGGATTCGAGTAATTCATCAACATGCCGCCATAGAAGGAGTGGCCTCCGACCGTCTCGGCGAGGAGGCTGTTCTGGATCGTGATCCCGTTCGAGTAAGAGATCTCCACCGCCTCGTCCACGGCATTCCCGACTGAGACATGATCGATGATCGCGTTGCGGGTATAACGCAGGCGCAAGCCGTCATCGCTCGGACCTCCCGATCCCGGGCGGATGCGGACGTGGCGGAGGATCCAGTTTTCGGCGAATTGCGCGGGGTCCTGCACCGCCTGATCCTGGAAGGGCGTTTCGTCGGTGACGAAACCACGGATCGTGATGCCGCCCGGCGAAGTCTCGCCGGCAATGGTGACGTCGCCGTGGGTGAGGTGGATTTGGGCATCGATGACTCCGCTCACCGCGAAGACGACATAGCGTGGCCCGGTCTGGTCGAGCGCGTGCTGGAGCGAACCGGGACCGGAGGCCGCGGTGGTCGTCACGACGATGACCCTTCCACCCCGCCCGCCCGTGGCGGAGGCTCCGAAGCCCTCCGCGCCGGGGAAGGCGGGCGTTTGCGAGAGACTGGCACAAGGTGCCAGGGCGAGTAGCAGACAGGCTTTC
>JALRFZ010000780.1 GCA_023253615.1 Verrucomicrobiales bacterium
ATCTCGATCCGGCCGACAATCCCAACGAGATCGCGGACCTCGGCGCCGAGATCTCCCTCGTCGGGAAGGAGCACGAAATCGCCTACCGCGGCAACGGTCGTTATGTCCGGCGCGTCCACCGCGTCAAGTCCGACGAGCTGCCTCCACGCAAACGCAACGCTGTTGCAAAGGACGGATCGATCACGCCCTATCGTCTCCAGATCGACAAACCCGGCATTCTCACGAATCTCTCCCTCAATGAGACGATCCGCCGCGAGCCCGGTGCCCATGAGATCGAGGTGCTGGTGAAGGCGGGCGGGATCAACTTCCGCGACGTCATGAAGGCCCTCGGGATCTACCCGGGCCAGCCCGTCGACCTGAAGTGGTTCGGCGACGACTTCTCCGGCACGGTCCTCCGCGTCGGCTCGGCGGTGAAGGATCTCAAACCCGGCGACGATGTCGTCGGCATGGCGCCCTACTGTTTCCGCAGTCACGTCACCGTGCATCGGAACATGGTCTTCCGGAAACCGGAGACGATGAGCCACACCGAGGCGGCGACGCTGCCGACCGTGTTCCTCACCTCGCACTACGCGATCAACGAGCTTGCCCGGATGGAAAAGGGCGAGAGCATCCTCATTCACGCCGGCACCGGCGGGGTGGGGCAGGCCGCGATCCAGATCGCGAAACACCTCGGGCTGACCATTTTCGCCACCGCCGGGAGCAAGGAGAAACGCCAGCTCCTCACGGACATGGGCGTGGACCACGTCCTCGACTCGCGGACCCTCAAGTTCGCCGACGACATCATGGAGATCACGAACGGGGAGGGGGTCGATGCCGTCCTCAACTCCCTCGCCGGTGACTTCATTCCCAAGAACTTCTCCGTCCTGAAGACCTTCGGCCGCTATATGGAGATCGGAAAGGTCGACGTCTACGGCAATTCCAAGATCGGACTCGAGCCGCTGCGCAACAACATCAGCTTCTTTGTCATCGACCTCGCCCAGCACCTCCAGAGCAAGCCCGCCTACATCGCGCGCATGTTCTCGGATCTGGAAGCGAAGTTCTACGACAGCAGCTACGTGCCGCTGCCGAATCATGTCTTCCCCGTCACCGAAGTGGTCGAGGCCTTCCGCTTCATGGCCGCCGGGAAACACATCGGGAAGAACGTTCTCGATTTCGACCTGCCGGAAATTGAAATCGGCCAGCCGACCGAGGCCGGTCATCGCTTCCGTGGCGACGGCACCTACCTCATCACCGGCGGTGCCGGTGGCTTCGGTCTCGAACTCGCCACCTGGATGGCGAAGAATGGCGCCGGCCATTTCGCCCTGATGAGCCGTTCGGGCCCGAACGCCGAATCGCTCGAGAAGATCGAGGCCCTTCGCGCCACCGGTGTCGAAGTGATCGATGCCCGCGGCGACGTCACCTCGCGTGCCGACCTCGACCGCATCATCGCCGACATCCAGGAAGGCGGCGCGCCGCTCATCGGCGTGATCCACGGGGCCATGGTCCTCGATGACGAATTCATCGTCGAACTCGATGAGGCCCGTTTCGACAAGGTTCTCCTGCCGAAAATGATCGGTGCGTGGAACCTCCACGAGGCCACCCTCGGCATTCCGCTCGAGCATTTCATTTCCTTCTCCTCCTTCTCCGCCGTCATCGGTGCCGTGAAGCAGTCGAACTACAATGCGGGGAACGTCTTCCTCGACCAGCTCTCGCACCATCGCCGCGCCCTCGGCCTGCCCGCCTTGACCTTCAACTGGGGTGCTCTCGAAGGCGCCGGCTTCGTTGCACGCAACGAGAAGACCCAGCAGTATCTCGAAATGGTCGGCCTCGGCGCGACCAACATGGACGAGACGCTCTACCTCTTCGGACTCGGCGTGCCGACCGACGCCGTCCAGCTCGGCACCGCGCGTTGTGACTGGGGAGCCCTCGCGCGCTTCAGCCCCTCGGTCTCGGGATCGCACATGTTCGTCGATGTCGTGCCGCGCTCGAACTCGGGCGGTGGCGACTCCATGGCCGCCCGCATTCTCGAAGCGCCCGCCGAGAAACGCCTCGGCATGGTCGAGGACCTCATCGCCGCGCAGGTCGGGGCCGTTCTCGGCACCGATGCCTCTCGTCTCGACAAAGACACGCCGCTGACGAATCTCGGCCTCGACTCGCTCATGGCGATCGAGCTGGTCAACCGCATCGAGGAGAAACTCGGCATGTCCATGCCCATGGGTTCGGTCCTGAACGGGCCGAACATCCGCGACCTTTCCATCCCCGTGCTCGAGAAGCTCATCGAGGCCGGTGGCAGTGCCGCGGGTCAAGGCGGTGGCTCCGGCATTGATGCCTCCTCGCTCGTTCCCTTCGAGGCGACTGGCGAGATGCCCGAAGTCTTCCCGCTCAGCGAAGGACAAAAGGCGCTCTGGTTCCTCAACCGTCTCGCGCCCGACTCTTCGGCTTACAACCTCGTCTTCTCCGGGAAGTTCCGTCCGCTCCTCGACATCGTTGCGATGAAGAAGGCCTTCGCCCTTCTCTTCGAGCGCCATCCACTCATCGACACGACCTTCGTCACCCGCGGTGGCGAGCCCGTCCAGATCGTGCACAAGGGCCGCACCATCGACTTCCGCGAGCACGATTGCACCACGCTCGACGACGTGCAGCTCAAGGCGCTCATCAGCGAACACGCCGATCGTCCCTTCAATCTCGAGCGCGGTCCCGTCGTCCGTCTCGAGCTTTTCCGCACCGCCGACCACGCGCACGTCGCGCTGCTCAGCATGCACCACATCGTCTCCGACGCTTGGTCGATCTCGGTGATGATCCAGGATCTCATCGAATACTACTTCTCGGCCAAGGCCGGACGCACTCCCAAGGTCGAGCCCATCGCCGCGACCTACGCCGACTTCGTGAAGTGGGAGCAAGCCCACCTCGCGAGCGGGGCGGGGGACAAGATGTTCGAATTCTGGAAGGAGCACCTCGCCGGAGCGCCCTCCGCGATCGATCTCCCGACCGATCGTCCCCGTCCGCCGGTGCAGACCTTCAACGGAGCCACCTTCGGCTTCCAGTTCGACGCCAGCCTCACCGAGGAAGTCGACGGACTCGCGAAGAAGCACGGGGTCACCCTCTTCACGACCCTGCTCTCGGCCTACAACCTCCTCATGCACCGCTATTGCCGGCAGGAGGATCTCGTCATCGGCGTGCCGCTCGCGGGACGCACCCAGCAGGAACTCCGCAACAGCGTCGGGTACTTCATCAATCCCGTGCCGATCCGCAGCACCCTCGCCGAGGATCTCACCGTCGCCGATTACCTCGCCGCGAACAGCCGCAGCGTGAATGGTGCGCTCGAGAACCAGCAGTATCCGCTCGCCCGTCTTGTCGACCGCCTCCACACCGTCCGCGACGCGGGACGCTCGCCGCTCTTCCAGGTCAGCTTCTCGATGGAGAAGGTGCCCGGCATCGATGAGCAGGGCATCGCCGTCTTCCTGATCGGCCAAGGCGGCCACACCTTCCACGTCGGGGATCTCTCGATGGAAACGGTCGATCTCTCGACCCGCCACTCGCAGTTCGAGATCACCCTCACCCTCGAGGAAGCCGGAGGCCAGCTCTTCGGTTGCTGGCACTACAACCGCGATCTCTTCGACGAAGCCACCATCGTGGAACTCGGACGTCTCTACGAGCAGGTCCTCCGCGAAATGTGCCGCGTCCCCGGAGCGAAGGTCAGCGACCTCAATCTCCTCGATGCGAAGGAAGAGAAGAAGGTCCTCGTCGATCTCAACGAGACCCTCGCCGCCTACGAGAAGGATGGCCTTCTCCACGAACTCATCGAAGCCGTCGCGCTCGAGAACGACGAGGAGACCGCCGTCGTCTTCGGCGACACCCAGGTCACCTACGGGGAACTCAACCGCCTCGCCAACGGCGTCGCCCGCGATCTCGCGGCGGCCAAGGTCGGGGCAGGGGACACCGTCGGCGTGCTCGCCGATCGTTCGCCGCGCATGATCGCCGCCCTCCTCGGCGTGCTCAAGACCGGCGCCGCCTACGTGCCGCTCGATCCCGAGTTCCCGGCCTCGCGTCTCGAACTGATGCTCGAGGACGCCGCACCGAAGGCGCTCGTCGCCTCCGGTCGGCTCGTCGCGACGCTGCCGGCCGGATCGTGGAGTGTCATCGATCTCGACAAGGTCGAAGGCACCTCGAAGTCGCCCGAACTGAAAGGCCTTTCGAGCGATTCGCTCGCCTATATCATCTACACCTCCGGTTCCACCGGCAAACCGAAGGGCGTCGAGATTCCGCACCGCGCCGCCGTCAACTTCCTGCGTTCGATGCAGGCCGAGCCCGGATTCACCTCCGAGGATCGACTGCTCGCGGTCACGACGCTTTCCTTCGACATCTCCCTCCTCGAGATGTTCCTGCCTCTCCTGTCCGGCGCGACCGTCGTCGTGGCTTCGGCCGAGGATGTGAAGGACGGACGCCGTCTCGCCAAACTCCTCGCCACCGAGGACATCACCGTGATGCAGGCCACTCCCGCGACCTGGCAGATGCTACTCGACAGCGGCTGGGAAGGCCAGAGCGGACTCCGTATCTTCTCCGGTGGGGAAGCGATCTCGCGCCGCCTCGCCAACGCCCTCGTCAATTCCGCCGCCGAGGTCTGGAACCTCTATGGACCGACCGAGACCACGGTCTGGTCGACGGTGGAGCGCGTCGTCGACGGCGAAGCCGCCATCACGATCGGTCATCCCATCGCCAACACCCAGGTTTACCTGCTCGACGAACACCTGCGTCCCGTGCCCTCGGGCTTCACCGGCGAACTCTGGATCGGCGGCGACGGCCTCGCCCGCGGTTACCGCAATCAGCCCGAGCTCACCGCCGCTTCCTTCCGCGAAGTGGATCTGCCCCTCGTTGGCAAGCGACGCATCTACCGCACCGGCGACCTCGCCCGCTGGACCCGCGACAACCGTCTCGAGTGCCTCGGTCGCGTCGACTTCCAGGTGAAGCTGCGCGGCGTCCGCATGGAGCTCGGTGACATCGAGACCCAGATGGCCGCCATCCCCGGCATCCGCCAGGCCGTCGTCGTGAAACGCGAAGATCTGCCCACCGGCGAAGGCCTCGTCGGCTACTACCTCGCCGAGGGAGCCGCGCTCGAGCCCGCCGCAATCCGCCAGCAGCTCTCCGCCGTCCTGCCGCAGAGCTACGTGCCGGCCTACTTCAAGGCCCTTGAGGAATTCCCGCTCACGCCGAACCGCAAGATCGACCGCAAGCGTCTCCCGCTGCCGTCCTTCGGAGCGACCAAGGAAGGGGAAAAAGTCGCCCCGCGCAACGCGGTCGAGGCCAAAATTCTCGCGATCTTCCAGCAGCATTTCGAGTCCGATTCGGTCGGTGTCACCGACAATTTCTTCGAAATGGGCGGCGACTCGCTCCTCGCCCTGCGCATCATCGTGGCGCTCTCCGAGGAGTTCGGAAAACAGATCCCCGTTGATGCCTTCCTCACGCATCCCAGCATCGAACAGCTCGCCGCCTACCTTGGCAGCGAACCGGTCGTGGAGAAATCGGATGAGACGACGGCCAAAGCACCCGTGCCCGCCGGCATCAGCGCCGAGGACCTCGATCACATCAGCATCGAGATGGCCGCCGAGACCATGCCGAAGCTCGATGCCGTCGCCCTCACCTACATCCCCGAAGTCCTCGCGAACCTCTCCGGCTTCAGCCGCGACGAGATCTCCGAGCGCCTCTTCGCCGGGA
>JALRFZ010000789.1 GCA_023253615.1 Verrucomicrobiales bacterium
GGCATAGCCCGGCTCGCCACCAATGACCTCACGCACGGCTTCCGGCGCCAAGCTGCTAGACGGGCTCGAAAGCAAGCACCACTGTCAATCCGGCGTATCGCTGCCGCGCGGCAGGATGCGCCGACAGCATGAAGGACGTCCGCACCGTCCTCAAGAAAGTTTCATCGATGTCTTTCCCCGGCCACGGCCGGGAGGGGGGCTGCTATGGAATTTTTCGACGAACGCGATCGTCATCGGCGGATCGGTCTACGCGCCGGTGGCCGGCCGGGCCGCGATGATCACCGGATGCCTGCTGGTGCGCCAACTGATGGCGGCGCCTTACCAGCTCGGAGCCCCGGGCCTCCTCGGTCCATCGCCCGGCTTCCCGTGGACGACAGCGGGGAGCGTGCTCGTGACGCTGCTCTTCGCTTACGCGGGATGTCTGATAGGGGTGCGCGGTCTGCGGCCGGTCTGGAAATCCGGGAGCCCCTCCGATTCGGGCCTGATCCTCGCGATGCTGCTCTTTTTCGTCCCGTTTCTCCACGGGGTGGCCGTCTTGATCGGCGGGATCGCGGCGGACCTCGCAAAGTTGCTGCTGCTGCTCCTCGCCTTCCATCTGACCTACACCTCCCGCATCCGGAAAAAAGAGTTGAAGCGAGGCGGGCGAGAGACTCTTTTGACGACATCATGACTCCTTCATCCGAACTTTATGCCACGGTCCTCTCCGTCTTCGCGGAGGAGGCCTGGGCCTGCCAGGAGGTCTCGGGACGCGAGGTGGTGCGGGCCGGATTCGAAGCCCACCACACGCGGGTGGATCTGCACGTGCAGGTGTTTTCCCAACTCGCGGCGGTCTCGGTGGTGTCGGAGTCGGCCCGGACCTGCCCGGGCCCGGCCCATCGCGAACGGCTCGCGGAACTGGTGATGCGGGTGAACGAGACGCTGACGGTGGGCAATTTCGAAATGAATTGGGACGCGGGCCGGCTCGTTTTCCGGGTGACGAATCTCTTCCCGACGCCCCAAGGGGACGCGGGGCTGATCCGCGGTCTCGTCCACACCACGGTCGGCGAGATGGATCGCATCGCCCCGCTCGAGGCGATCCTTCTGGGCGCGGAGGGCGCCGCCCTGGCCTCGCTCGATCTGGGAGCTTTGCTGCGCCGTGAAGACCTACTCCCTCCCGCACCGGTGCCGGACGTGGCACCCTCCTGATGGAAGATGCGTTTCCAGTCGATGACGGGATCTACGTCCTCAAGGAAGGGCGCCGCCTCGGCCCGTTCACGGTGGAGAATCTTCTCGATGGACTGGAAAGCGGCGACTTCGCGGAAGAGGATGTCTGCTTGCGCGCCGGCGCGACCGAACTCGAACGCATCCGCGATCTCCTCGATTGGGATGACGATGCCGGCCCGGAGGAGGATGGCGGGGAAGAGACTGACGACGGGGAAGAAGAGGAGGACGAAGAGGACACCGACGACATTGACGACGACGGGACGGGCTGTGATGACGAGGAGTGGGATCACGATGAGGAGGAGTCCGGTGATGCCGGGGTGGCCCCGGCCGTTCCGCGCGCGGCCCCGAGGTCGGGCTCTGGCAACCGCCTCCTTTATTCGGGCCATCCCTCGGTCTTCAATTACCCGATCGCGCTGACGACCATGGTCGGAGGGGTGACGGGCGGCCTTTGGCTTTACCGGATCGATCCGAACCTGACACTGGCGGGGATCGCTCTGGCGGTGGCGGGACTGGCGCGGCTCAGCTTCGTGCGATTCACGCACGATTATCACATCCGCCCACGCCGCATCGAGGTGACCACGGGCTTCCTCGCCCGCAGCTCGCGCGAGGTCCGCATCGAGGACATCCGCTCGATCAACGTGACCTGCCACGGGCTGCTCGGCATCTTTGGCGTCGGCACGGTCGATTTCCTCACTTCGGGCGATACGCCCGAGATTTCCTTCGAGCGCGTCTGGGCGGCGCGCCGGATCAAGGCGCTGGTGCGCAAGCTGCAGGATGTCTCCGGCTGAGCGGCGCCTCATACCGAAACCAGGAAATCTTTGGACGATTGGATGATTCGACCTGGGAAGGCTTCGCGGTCTGCAACCGCCGCTCCGTCGAAGTGCGGGCGCTGCCGGCCTTCCTGCGGCCTTGTCGATAGACCGGCATCACTCCGCGATCGTCCAAACCTTTCTTGGATCCGGTATCACCCCATGAGGGCGTGGAGGCCGAGGGCGATGCGGCAGGTGATCCACAGGATCGAACCGGCCATGAGCACGACGTAGACGCCGTTGACGAGACGGGCGAACTGGGAACGCTGGAGCTGGCGCCGGTAGCGTTCGGAGATCCAGATGAAGGTGACGAGGATGGGCAGGAAAAGCGATGTCGTCAACGCGCTGTGCGGGATGATGGGATTGCCGATCCCGGAATAGAAAAGGGTGATGGCGATGACGAGCCCCAGGAACAACAGCATCCAGCGGGCGCTGGTGCCACGCACCTGCCAGATCTCATCGCTCTGATGGAGCGCGGCCCATCGGTGGATCCCGGCAATCACGACAAAGACGAAGGCACCATAGACGAGGATCCAGCCGCCCCGGCCGAGGACGCTGGACTTCACCTGGGCGAGCGCTCCTTCGGCGCTCCGCTCAAGCAGGGCGGGGAGTCCGTTCTGTTTCACGTAGCGGATCATCCCCGGCATCTCCCCGGGCGGGATCGCATCTAGCTCGGCCTTGCCGGGATGCTGTTGCTGGAAGTCGGAGGCCTCGGAGGGCGTGTCGAACCAGATGTAGTACTTTTGATAGGAAAAGAGCGGATCCCCGAAATTGGCGGCGGCGTAGCTCAGGCGGGGTCCGGTGATGAGAAGAAAGGCGGCGATCGTCATCGCGAAGCCGACGAGCTGGTTCGAGGGCGACCAGGTGCCGTCGTCCTGCCTGTCCTTTCTCGTGTGGGAGGCGATCCAGAGCGAACGGATGAGGGAGACGAGGACGAATCCGAGCACGATCGGCCAGACCAAAGGCTTGGCGAGATAGCTCAGCCCGAGGAGGACGCCGAAAACCCCGTAGAGCCAGAGGTGGTTCTGCCGGATGAGGCTCAGCGCGCACAGCCAGGTCAGCACGACGAGCAGGTAGTAGATCGCGTCGGGACTGAAGTAGGCGGAGCGCTCGAGGATGACGCCGAAACCTCCCATGAGGACGACGGCCATGGCCCCGGAAAAGGAAAAAGCGCGCGCCGCCGCCAGGGCGAATCCCAGGAGGAGGCACCCCGAGAGAATGAAGTTCATCCATTTTCCCACCTCGAAGACTTCGTCGGGAGTGGCGGCGGCATGACCGCGGAGCAGCCAGGGAAAGAGAGGATCGACGGTGCCGTTCGTGTATTGGGGCAGCAGGCTGGTGAATTCACCAAGGATGGAAGGTCGCCCCGCCTCCGGCCCGACGGAAGCCGCTCGATAGACCGCCTCGATGAAAGCCGCCTGGGTGGAGCCGCTGCGGTCGGTGTTTTTCCCGAGAATGAGGACGGCCCCGAGGTAGGAATAAGCCCACGCATAGAGCACGAGCATCGCGAGGAAGACGATCCAGAGGGCCGAGGTCTTGCGGGACCTCCCGGACTTGGTCGGATCGGGACTCATGAATCGCTCTGCCGGAGGCGCGATAGCCGCGACTCGGATTCGGACACGAAGGCCTCGGACTGCTTGAAACGGATCAGGTCGGCGACCTTGGCGGCATCTTTTCTCGAAACATCGATCACCTGCAGCTCGACCCGCCCGACGGAAGCACCCGGGAATCCATCGAGCTTGTCCGGACTGCGGGTCTGGAAAACGAGGATCTTGGGGCGGAACCAGCGGGAGTGATATTCCACTTTCTCGACTTCGGCGTAGTCGAAAGGCACGACCGTCGCGGGCGTCTTCCGGAAGGCACGGTCGCGGACTTTGAATTGCAACTCCACGCGGTCACGACCGCAGTAAAGCTTCCCCTCGACATGATCGTACCCCAGGGGATCGGTCGCCGGGTTTTCGAAGGAAACTGAAAGTTCGTCGTACACGTGGCTGGCGGATGGCTCTCGGAAGCGGGGATCTCACTTCGAATCTAGGGTGTGCGGGAGGATCTCCGCAAGGGCGTTTCTCCAATGTTCGATCTCCCGCTGCTCGAGCGGAGCCTCGAGGCGGAAGCCGGCATAGAGGCCTCCGTTGCCTTCCCCCGCTCGGATGAGACAACGCCAGGCCCCTCCGTCGATCGAGATCTGGGTCGCGCTGGCACGATCGAGCCCTAGGAGACGGTCGGTCTGGCCCGCCACCTCGAGGAGCAAGGCCGTCTGCAACCCGTCGTCGCGCCCATCATCCCCATGGGCGAAGAGGAGGAATCCATCGCGATCACTGACCGCCACCGCCATGGCTCCGAGCTCGCTCGTGGCCCGGGCCACATAACGCTCGACGCGGTCGGGGAACGACAACGGGGGGGGCGCGGCAGGATTCTCCGCCTGATCCCGTCCGGAATCATCCTCCTCCTTTCCGGAATCGAACAAGGGGAG
>JALRFZ010000014.1 GCA_023253615.1 Verrucomicrobiales bacterium
GCCGATTGTCGGACAATGGCGCGGCCGGGGAATGCAGGAGGGTCCGGTGCCCGGCCCGACCCTCTCCGGTGACGGTGTCCCTCTCAATGCGGAGGTGGCGCCGCGGCGGCGCGGGTGTCGTGGACGACGATCTGGGGAAAGGGGATCTCCCAACCCTGTTCGTGGCAGCAATCGACGGCGAAGCGTTGCAAGGCGCGCCGCAGCTGGGAATATCGCGGGGCGCAGGCACCGTCGAAATCGGCGATGATCTCGAGATCGAGCGAGGACGCGGCGGCGGCGGAGAATTCGACCTTCAGGGAGACGAGCCGGCCCTTGTCTCCGAGAAAGGTGGTCATGCCGCGGACGAGATGGGTCTCGAGGGTGGCGGGGATCGTGGAGGTGGCGTCGGCGAGGTGGCGGTAAGCGATCCCGAGAGTGGTGCCGATCCGGAATCCGTAGCTGAGGTTCGTCGCGCCAGCGGCGAGGAAATCGGCCGCCGGGAGGGTGATTCTCGCCCCGCCGAGGCGGATGAGATGGACCCACTCGGGGGTCTGCGCGACGACGCGCGCGTGGCCAGTACCGGGCAGATCGATCCAGTCGCCTTCGGCGCTGGGGAACCAGAGCTCACCCTCCGCGAGCGGCCGTGAATGGAGGCCCGCGAGCCGGCGCACGGGCAGCCGCAGGAGACCGCCGCGGAGCTGTTCGTTCTTCAACACGGTGAAGAAGCTCAGCGAATCGATCCGCCAGGGGATGCCGTCGAAGACGAGGCGTTCGCCCTCGCGGATCTCGCCGAGATTGAGGAGGAGCTTGGCATCGCCGTAGATCTTGGGCAGTCCGGTCCGCGCGGCGAAGGCGAGCCCGATGAGGACGATGATCGCGACCCCCATCAGGATCCAGTCGCCCGTCGCATACAGGGCGACCAGGGTCGCGGCGATGGCCCCGATCAGGGAAAAGAGGTCGAGTCCCACGTCGATGAGACGCACGTAGAAGGGACGCGTCGACCGCCGCATCCAGGGAGCCCGGTTCTGCAGGTGCCGGTGGAGATAACGCAATCCGAAGAAGGTGGCGAAAAAGACGGCGATGCAGAGCAGCAGATTCAATCCGCGGGTGCGGAAAAACGCGCGCGAGCCGTCGCGCAGGGTTTCGTAAAAGGACGGGCGGTCTCTCTCCGCCTGTTCGAGCTGGTAGGCGAGGGCCTGGATGCGGTTCGCGGCGAGAGTGCGTTTTTCCTGCCAGTCCGAGCGGGTCCCGGCGAGGGCGTCGGCGAGAGGGGCGTCTGTCACCGGCGGCAGGGCCTCGAGATGGGCGAGGGCGGAGCCGGCGGTGCCGAGGCGCCGCTGCCACAGGGCCAGCTCGCCCCGGAGTTGCTCGATCTCGCGGGGCTTTTCGGTGAGCCCCTTGAGTTCGTTGATGATGGGGCGCAGCAGTTCATCGACCTCGTCCTTCAACACGAAACGCGCCGCCGGGGCGTCCTCGTAATCGGCGGGATCGACGCCGGTGGCGATGGATTGGAAGTCTCCCCGCAGGGCCTCGCGCCGGGCCACGAGCGCCTTCAGATCCGCTTCGAGGGTTTCCTTGCCGGCGGCGTTGGCGGACCCGAGAGCCTCCGAGACGGCGGCGATCTGGGCCTCGACGACCAGGATCGACTCGCGCACCGAGGCAAGCGCGGCGAGCGGATCGGGCGAGGCGGATCCCTCCGCGACCGCGGCGGGTGGTGGCGGAGTGGTGTCCTGGGTGAAGGCCGCGGGAGCGGGCGGAAACGCGGCGATCAGCAGCAGCGCGGGGAGCCGTGGAAAGAGACGGGCCATCACCCATCCTCGCCAAAACCGGCGCGCGCCGCAATGTTTTCCTGCTTCGCTTCCTCCTGCGCGGAAGGCGGGACTCACTGGTTCGGGAGGTCTTCCGTGCCGGGTTTGCGGGCGGATCCGACGCCCTGTGCGGATTCGATCAGATCCTCGAACTCGGCGTAGAACTGTTCCCCGAGCTCGTGCTTGAGGTTGGCCTCGACGAAATCGAGCATGCCCTTGGCGCCGTTGACCTGATCGACATACTGGAACATGTCCTTCAGCTTGCCCCATTGGAGTTGGGGCAGGGTCTTTTGCGTGAACTCCTCCTTGGAATGTTCGCCCAGAGCCCCGCCCTGGTTGGTCTGGTTGCCGCGGGCTCGACGCTCCTCGTCGCGGTTCATGCCGCGGAGCTCTTCCGCCTTTTTCTCCTCGAGCATGGAGACGAGGCGGGCCTGTTGTTCGATGCGCTTGTCCCAGGCGTTCATGAGCGAGGCGGGATCCTTCTCGCGGAGGTAGGGCATGATCGTGCGGCTGTAGATGCCGGCGATGTTGATCGGCACGGGCTCCCAGTTCTCGGTGGTGCCGAGCAGCCTCTCGAGGTAGTAGGCCTTCGCGAAGACGGAGCCGGCGACCGATTGGGTCACCGGACCGGCCGGCATTTCGGTGAGGTTGCTGAGGGAATCGACGTAGGCCATCAGCGCCCCGAAGATCTGCGCCTTGTCCTCGGACTCGGCCGCCTGGCAGCTCAGGGTGAGGTAGCGCAACTGTTGCTGGAGCGAGGCGACGAACTGGGGATCCTTGAGCCGGTCGGCCTGGCTCTCACGCCACGCGCGGAAGTCGGCTTCGGGCCGACCCTCGCGGTCGTACTCGACCATCTTCACGCAGTTCACGTAGAGCTCCACCGCGGCCCGGGGATCGGCGGCGGCGGCCGCGAAGGCCTGGCCGGCGGAGACGTTCCGGCTCGTGATGTGGGAATCGAGATTGTCTTTCAGCGACTTGAGCCGGGCCTTGAGGGACTGGATCTGCTCGGGGGTGAGTTCGACGCCCGCCGCCGGCAGGTTGGCGAGGGCCGCGGCAAGGACGAAAATGGGAATCAGGGATTTCATGTTCGCGGATCGTATCGGGAAATGCCTGCGGCGACAATGCTGAAATTGCGCCTGCTCGCGGGACTTCCCGGGGGGGGCGCGCGGGGGCTGGGGTGGGGGCGGGGGACTTGAAAGAGGCCGGATCCGGGCGATGATCGTATCCTGCCCCATGAAACCGCTCTTTTTCCTGCTTTGCTGCGCCCTCCTCTTCTTTCCCGCTCCATCGGGCCTGGGGCAGGACAAAGTCTACTCGCTGACGGTGACGGTCACGAACATCCCCGGCGCGAAGGGGAATCT
>JALRFZ010000098.1 GCA_023253615.1 Verrucomicrobiales bacterium
TCGTTGCCGGTGCCGGCCGTGGCGGTGCCGGCGGAGAGTGCCAGCGAAACGAGCTGGCCCGGCTCGCCATCGACGGTGAAGACGGCGTAAGGGATGGCTTCGTTGACCGTTGGGCTCGTCACGGTGACTGCCCGGTCGTCCTCTTGCACGGTGATTTCCACGATGAAGCTCGACGAGCTGAAGGGAGAAGTACCCCCGGTCGTCGCAGCCGAGACCTTGGTGCCTGCTCCTCCCGAGGTGGAGCCGGTTTGATCCCAACCCAGCAGGGTAAGAGTGGCCTTCTCACCTCCAACAGGCCCGGCATAGGCGGGAACGTAGCGGATCCGGTAAGCTGTGGACAAAAGGAGCGCGGACGAACCCGAGACCGAACCCAGGGGTGTCCAGCTTACGCCATCGTCGGAATACTGCCAGGTCCCCGCGCCGCTCGATCCGGTCACGGCCATTCCGATCAAATGGCCGGTATCGACATCGGCGTAGGTGATGGCACCGAGTACATTCGTGACTGTTGCCGCCGCACTGGTCTGGTAATCGCGGATCGCCGTGAGCGCGACGGGCCCTCCGGAAACGGTGGGCGCATCGTTGACGTCCGTGGTCGTGATCGTGGCGGTATCGCTCGATGAAGAAAAGGCGGTCGTTCCGCCGTTGGTCGAGGCATCGACATATTGTCCGGCGAATCCGCTGCTCTCGTCCCAGGCGCGGTAAGTAAGGGTCCCGCCACCGGCGTTTTCCGCGTTTGGCTTGAAGCGAACGAGGTCCTCGGCGCGAAGCAGCAGTGCGTTTGCATCAGAGAGGGCACCGGTATTCGTGAAAACAGCGGTCGTGGTGAGGTTTCCGAAATCATCCTCGATCAGCTGGTATTCCACCGTAGAGCCCGCCGGGATCCAGTTGGCGCCGCCATCGAGAGAATATTCCCACGTGCCGTTGGTGGCGCTGGTTCCGGTCATGGCAAGGCCGATCACCGTTCCGCTGGTGTCGGTGGCGCTCGTGCCGAGAATTTGGGCGACGGTACGACCGCCGTTCCCGGTCTCGTCTTCGGTCAACGAAGGAAGGGTCGGCGCTGGATCAGCCGGCGTCAGGACCGGTGCAAGAGGCTCCGGGACGTCGAGGATTGTGACAGTGAGAGTCTGGTCGTCGAAGTAAACGGGACTCCCACCGTCGGTGACGCGGACAATGACAACGTAGGTGTTTTCCTGATCCGCATCGAGAGCGTTCTCGTAGTCTGGAGCGGATACAAAGGTCAGCAACCCGGTGGCTGGGTCGATTTGGAATTTCGCGGCATCGGCTCCGCCGGAGATCGAATAGCTTGCGCTGGCGGTGATGACGATTCCGGAGAAATCGCCATCGTCGCTCGAGGTGACGGTGGTGACGGTGGTCGTGTTCTCGGAGATCGAGACCGAGGCGGCGGCCCCCGCACCATTGCTGGTGATCACGGGGCGCGAATTCACGCCTTCATTGAGGTCGGTGACGTAGACGGTCACGAGTTGCAAAGCGGTCCCGCCCTTCCCGTCGGAGATTTCAACCGTCACCTCGTAGGCATTGTCCGATCCCGCATCGAGAGGTGCCTCGTAATCGGGGGCGGTGACGAAACGCAGAGCTCCGTTAACGGGGTCGATTTGAAACCGCGCCCCGTCGACGCCGTAGCCTTCGCCCGTGCGAATGCTGAATGTGAGGGCATCATCGTTCGGGTCGTTTGCAGTGAGCGTTGCCACGGCGGTGTTTCCCTCCGGCACCGTGTAGGAGGCGATGGTTCCGCTGCCGCTTGTGAAAGAAGGGGAAAGGTTTCCGAAGGTGACCTGGGGAGAAAACGCACCAAGCGCCTCCCAGCTCAATGAGCTGCTGGAACGGTCGAGTCGCGGGACTCCGCCGAAATCCGAGTTGATCGCATTTGGTTGGGTCGAGGTGGCGATAATGAATCGAAAGGGGGTTTTCTCGGTAAAGCCGGTTCTGAAATCTCCTGAAACGAGCAAGTCGCCGATCGTGGTGTAGCCATTCCCGGCGTTGATGTGGTTGTTGAGGGCGATCCCATTGAGAACCGAAGCGAGATCCGCGTAGTTCATCTGGAAGGTTTGGAAATAGTCGAGGTCCGCATCGGAGCCGGAGTATGTGTTGGCCTCGGTCTGGGTGTTGCCCTCAATCGCCTGCACCGTCGAATAATTCGACATCGTCGCGGTATTGTAGTTGGGGATGATCTGGCGGGTCCCGAGCCCGGTGGTGCTTGGAGAGGTGTTCGCTCCGGTGGCGGGGTAGACGTAGGTCTTCGTACCCTTGGTCGTTCCCTCCATCGAGATGAAGGCATCGATATCTCCGTCCATTTCGAAGTCGTAACCGACGAAGATGTAGCCGTTGTAAAGACCGGCACTGTTGGTCGAGTCGTCCACCCGCAAGCGAAACGTGACGGTGTCGTCCGCCGTGGAGCTGGTCCCCTTGTCGTCATATTTTGCGTAAAGAAGCGGGGTTCCCAAGGTGCCGACGAGGTCGGGGCCCGACATGGCCTGCTGATCTTCGGAGGGATCGAAGGCAGTGGAATTGAGGAGTCTGGTCCACCCGGATGAGGGAGAGGTGATGGAGAAAACCTCCGCGGAGACGACGAGATTCGAATCCGCGGTGGCGGTGCCCCCGTCTCCGTCATTCACGGTGATGCGGACGGTGCGGGTCGATGCGACCGCGTTTTCCTTGTCGGTATTCTCGTAATAAAGCGAGCGGAGAAGGTCCTGTGTTCGCGCAACAGTGGCGTTGGCGTTCAAGTCGATCTGCAGCGGGGTTCCATCGCTCCCGCGATTCGCCGCGGCGATCGTCCCGATCAGGATTCCGGAATGACGCACTTCAATTGATCCCGAGTAGGTTCCGTTGGTGATGCTGAGATTGCTGACGAGCGTGATGTTGTTGATCTCACGAACAAAAAGGCGATCTTCGGTGGCCTCTCCGTTCGCGATGAAGGAGACTCGCAGGTAACCGCCGTCGAAGTCCGTGGAATCGGCGTCGGAAAGATCGCCGGCTGGCGCGAGGAGCAATTTTCCGGAAGTGCGCTCGATGTAGTTCTGGCTCGCAGGGATCCCGGAGAAAGAGGCCGGCGTTGCCGCAGTGTAGGTGATTACGATCCGACCGGCCGCTCCTGCCCCTGATGAGAAGGAGCCATTTCCTTTCCCTCCGCCCCCACCACCCGGAGCGGAGCCGTTCGTGCCGGCGGCAGCGGCGCCTCCCGCGCCGCCTGCCCCTGTCCCGGTGCCTCCGGTAGCTCCGGAGGCATTTCCGCCCGCCGCAGTCGTGGTGGCCGACCCCCCCCCGCCCCCGCCGGTGTTCCCCGAGGCGTTGGCTCCATTCCCACCGGCATACTTATCCGTCCCGGTCGAGTTGGCGACCGCGCCTCCGCTACCTCCACTGCTTCCGGCCCCGGCGGCCCCCCCCGCCGCCTTGACAAGAAGCGTGCCGTCTCCAACGAGGTTGACACTGCTGTCCCCGCCCGCCGAGGGCACGGCGGATGTTCCGTCTCCTCCCAGGCCACCGCCCCCAACGGTGATCGTGTAGGTCTGGCCGGCGCTGACGACCAGGTTCTTGGAAACATAGGCGCCACCACCACCACCGCCAAAGGAACCCGAGCCACTCCCACCCCCGCCGCCGCCTGCGCCCCATGCCTGCACGGTGATGGATTCGACCCCGGTCGGGACGAGAAAACTTCCAGAGGAATTGTAATTGTAGGTTACCGTATCCGCCCGGGCCTCGCGGATCGAGAGAAAACCCAACGCGAGGGCGAGCATGAGGGGAAGACCCGGTGCCCGAACTCCCGCATGCCAAAGCGGCAGAGAGAGGCAGGTGGAGGGAGCATGGCAAGGGGACATGGGGAGAACACGGCGGGGCTGGATCGAGGGGGGGCTCACTGGGTCCGCAGATCGAGGATGGCCTGATCGGAGAGAACCGGCGCATCGAGGGTGCGGGCCGTGAAGACGGTCGGCGCACGAAGTTTGCGCACTTTGCCCTTTTTCTTGGGGACGAGGGAACGATGGGGGGTAACGGTGAGAAGGATCCTCGAAGCTCCGCCTTCCGGGGCGAGTTCCGGGGTTTCCAGTTTTCCCGAACGGATCGAGGCGGTCACGTTGAGCCCGTCCAGACGGTAGTCGACGGGTAGAAGGCGGTTTCCACCACTCGCCGAGACGAGGAAACCCGCCGCAGCGAAGCCCTGATTGGAAATCTGGAGAAGACCCGAGACCTTCCTGCCTCGCTTGCTCGCGAGGATCGTGCTCTGGCTTGCGGGATCACCGATGTCGCCAACGCCGACGAGGCGGGCGGCCGAGGGCCCAGCCGCCACATCCGGCTGCGCCCGGGAGTCGGCCCCGGCCAAAAATTCGGAGGCGGAAGAGTAGGCGACGCCATCCGGGGTCTGCGCGAATGCTCTCACGTAATAACGGATCCCGGGAAGCAACCCCGACGCCATCGCTTCGATCGGGCCGCTCCCGCCCGCACCGCCTTCCAGGATGATTCCGTTGGCGAGATTGGCCCGATCCGCCGAGGCCGCGAGGACGAAGCCCCGTCGATGCCCCCCACCCCCTGGGGCAAGAACGAGATTGCCCCGGAGCCGCGCGGAGTTGCCGATGAGCTCGGACACCGAAAGACCCTCCCACGAGAAAACACCGGGATTCGGAGGCGTTCCGCCCCGTCTTGCGAGGGTGTGGAAAGCCCCGGCGGAGATGGCGCTGAAACCGTTCCCCGTCAGGTTCCGTTGCCCCTTGCCATTCGCACCCCAACTGCGGAGCGTGCCGTCCGCCAGGAGGGCGAGGCTGTGTTGGTTCCCGGCGGCGATCATCACCACCCCGGCGAGGTCGGAGGGGACCTGGCACTGGCCCTGTTCGTTGAGGCCCCAGGCAACGACGCTGCCGTCCCTCCTCAGAGCAAGGCTGTGAGAGGCACCCGCGGCGATCGCGACGACATCGGCGAGTTCTTCCGGCACCGAAGTCTGTCCCGACCCATTGGCACCCCAGGCAAAGACCCGTCCATCCACGGTGAGGGCCAAGGAATGGTCGCGCCCGGCGGCGATCGACTTGAAGGGCACCGGCGACACCGGGACTTCGAGCCTTCCGTCCCCCTTGTAGCCCCAGGCGACGAGGGAACCATCTCTCAGCAAGGCGAGGTTGTGGAACGCCCCGCACGCGATTCCGGAGGCCGGCCCGATTCCCTCGGGTGGCTCGGCAAGTCCGTCGGTGTTCACGCCCCAACCCGCGATACGTCCGTCCTCGAAGAGGACCAGGGCGTGGTTGGAGCCCGCCGAAATCGCGACCACGGTGCCATCCGTTGCCGGAGGACGGGTCCTGCCGTCGTCTTCCCGGCCCCATGCCAGCAGCCTTCCACTCGCGTCGAGAATGACGTTGTAATCCCACCCCGCGCTCAGAAGGGAAGGTAGCCCGGGGAGGGGGGGGACAGAGGCTTGTCCGAAGCTGTTTTCTCCAGCTGCCGATAGCGCTGGCGATGACTCCATGCCGGACAGGGACGGCATGGAGTTGATGGCCAAAGCCACGAAAA
>JALRFZ010000148.1 GCA_023253615.1 Verrucomicrobiales bacterium
ACCGGAGCGCACAAGATCAACAACGCCCTCGGCCAGATCCTTCTCGCAAAACGCCTCGGCAAGAAGCGCATCATCGCCGAGACGGGTGCCGGCCAGCACGGGGTCGCGACGGCGACGGTGGCGGCGCGCTTCGGGATGGAATGCGTCGTCTACATGGGTGCGACCGACATGGAGCGCCAGCGCCTCAACGTCATCCGCATGCGTCTCCTCGGCGCCGAGGTGCGCGGAGTCGAGGCCGGACAAAAGACGCTGAAGGAAGCGGTCAACGAGGCGCTCCGCGATTGGGTCACCAACGTGCGCACGACCCACTACATCCTCGGCAGCGCCCTCGGGCCGCATCCGTATCCGATGATGGTGCGCGATTTCCACCGCGTCATCGGCGTCGAGGCGCGCCGCCAGATCCTCGAGCGGGAGGAACGCCTCCCCGACCTGCTTGTCGCCTGCGTCGGCGGCGGCAGCAACGCGATCGGCCTTTTCCATCCCTTCCTCGGCGACGAGCGGGTGAAGATGATGGGGGTCGAGGCCGGGGGCCACGGGATCAAGCACGGCGAACACGCCGCGCGATTCCAAGGAGGGAAACTCGGTGTCCTCCAGGGTACGAAGACCTGGCTGCTCGCCGACGAGGACGGGCAGATCGAATTGACCCATTCGGTTTCGGCCGGTCTCGATTACGCGGCGGTGGGGCCCGAACATGCCTTCCTCCAGAGCGAAGGCCGGGTCGACTACACCTACGCCACCGACGACGAGGCCCTCGAAGCCTTCTCGGAGCTCGCCCGCACCGAGGGGATCATCCCCGCGCTGGAGACTTCGCACGCCCTCGCCTACGTGAAGAAAGCGGCCCCGGCGATGCGGCCCGACCAGATCATCGTGGTGAGTTTGTCAGGACGCGGTGACAAGGATGTCGATCAGGCGGCGAAGTATCTGCTGCCGGGCGTGTGACCCGCGCCACCGGCGGCGGAAGCCGCGACCTTCGTCACTCGGGCACCTCGCCCGAGATCACTCCGCCGGTGGCCGCGGGTGTGGCGGCGGGGGCCGGTTTGGTGGGCTTGGGATCGGTGGAACGCTGAGTGGTCTTGAGGAGACGTTCGCTGCCCGTGATCTGATCGACGAGGTCCTCCACCATCGTGCTGAGCTGGACGACTTCCTCCTCGGAAAGGATCTGGCCTTCGGGGAGATCGACCGTCTTCTGCATCTCGAGCAAACGGCTCCGGATGCGGCCGACGAGCTGGTTTTTCTGGATACGGGGCTCCAAGGTCTCGAGATTGAGCACGAAATATTCGACGATCTGCGGTTTCGTCAGCAGGGCCGCCTTCGCCGGATCGTAGGGATTGAGCGAGGCGGCGCAGCCGATTTCCAGAGCGCGGAGCCATCCCCCGAGGCTGATCAGATTGGCCGCATCGACATCGCGGATGAGCACCATTTCCTTTTCGACATCCTTCTGGGTCTGGAAAAGCTCTTCCTTGAGCGCGTCCCACTGTCCGACGGCGCCTTTTTCGAGCATGCTCTTCATGTGGCTCGAAATCCGGGTGCCCGATCCGAGGATCTTGCCGTGATTGAGGAGGGATCGGCCGATGGGCTCGAGATCGAAAAACTGCTCGGCCTCCACCGCGAAAAATCCATCGGCAAGGAGTGAGCCCATGATGAGGGCAAGTTTCGTCCGGTCCTGCGGAGGCTGCTCCGGGAGCGGGCGCTTCAGCTCATCGTAGGGGAGCGGGCGCAGACGCCGGAGATCGTCGAAAATCTTCCGGATCGAGGGAGCGGTGAATTCATTCACCCCCATTTCCTCACGGAGGTGCTCGTCCTCGAGGAGTTCCTCGGGGATCTGGGGCGACTCGGGGTCTTCCTGGGCACCAACCGGAAACACCGCGAGAAGAAAGGGAGAGAGGAGCAGAAGAAGGCGACGGGGGAGGGACATGGCCGGATTCCCGAAGAACGGGGGAGGATGGGGAAACTTTAGGTCGTGAAAAAAAGTTTGCTAGAAATTTGTCTTTTCTTAAGGAAAGTTTATATTAAATTTGAGAGCATTCTCATTCCGGCCACTCACTCACTGGAATCAACGACATCGGGAAGTGTAACGGGGTCCTCCTAAGAGAACACCTGAAACCTCGTTATATCTGTAACTCCTCCATGAACCTCCCTCCTCGTGTGTTGAAATGCGCCGGGTCCCTCCTGGTCCTCGGTTTCTCCTTGTCCCTCAGCAGCTGTTCGGTGCAGACCGCGGCGAAGCGGGACAGCCTCCATGTCATGGAGGTCTCGGTGCCCATGCAGAAAATGGCGCTCTATCGTCAGGGCGAACTGGTGGAGACCTATCCGGTTTCCACCTCCAAGTTCGGTCTCGGCGACGAGAAGGGCAGCTACCGCACCCCTCCCGGCAAACTCGAGGTGGCGCAGAAGATCGGAGACGGCAAGCCGGCCGGAGCCGTTTTCAAGAGCCGCAAATGGACCGGCGAGGTGATCAAGCCGAACGCCCCCGGGCGCGACCCGATCGTCTCCCGCATCCTCTGGCTGAACGGGTTGGAGCCATCCAACAAGAACGCCTATGCCCGCTGCATCTACATCCACGGCACCGCCGCGGAGCGCGACATCGGCACTCCGGCCAGCTACGGATGCGTCCGCATGAAGTCGCGGGATGTCATCGACCTGCACGACCGCGTCGGCGAGGGATCCAAGGTCTTCATCGTGCGCAAAGGGCTCTGGCGCGATGCGGAGAAGGCGAAGGAGATGGGCGTGCCGATCGAGGCCCTGCCGCCGGTGGAGCCGGTCGCGGTGGCTCTGCCCCTCTCGCCCGTGGAGCCGCCCGCGGTGAAGCCGGTCTGGAACGAAGTGAGCATCTTCAAGTCCGGTGCCGATGTGCTGCAGGAGAGCGGATTTGACACCACTTATCTGGACAGCGCGCCTCCGGCGATCGTCGGGAACGAGGCGGCGACGGAGGTTGTCCCTTGACGGATCGGATTCCGGGAGTATACTCCGCGCCCTTTCAGTTTTTTCGAAACACCAGAATCCGATGGCCAACACCAAGTCCGCCCTCAAACGCGTCCGTCAGACGAAAGTTCGTACGGCCCAGAATCGTGCGATCAAATCCAACGTCAAGACGGCCCGCAAGAGTGCCCTCGCGGCGATCAGCTCCGGAGATGCGACCGCATCCCAGGCCGCATACAATTCCTTCGCCTCCGCCGCCGACAAGGCCGCCAAGCGTGGCACGATCCACAAGCGCACCGCCGACCGCCTCAAGGCCCGCATGGCCGCGAAGCTGAAGCCTGCCGCCGCCCAGGCCTGATTCCAGCCCGGTGCCCTCACTTCCGGGTCGTCCCTGCGCATCGAACAGGGTCGATCCTCCGAATGAACCCTGTCTTGCGACAGGGTTTTTTTGTGTCCGGTACGCCTCCGTGGAGGGGTGCGGGGTGCCTTCCGATCCCCGACCGCAGGGAAGCCGGATGATCTCCCGGCGGCCGCTTGGAGATGGCGTGGAGATGGTGCCAGGAGATGGTGCCAGGTTATTTCCAGCGGTGGAGATGGTGCCAGGTAGGAAATGGTGCCAAGTTAGGAAATGGTGCCAGGTTATTTCCAGAAAGTTGTCTTAGGAAATGGTGCTAGGTTATTTCCAGGAATTTGTCTTGCGAATGATGCGATCGATCCGATCGGGTGGAAATGGTGCCAGGTTATTTCCAGGAATTTCCAGGTTATTTCCAGAAAGTTGTCTTGCGAATGATGTGATCGATCCGATCGGGTGGATTATCTGATGATTCGCCCTTGTATCACTGCATCCGGAGGACGCAACTCAGGCCGGGCCGGATGGGGGGCGGTCCAACAAAAAAGCCTCCCTCCCGCGAGGGGAGGAAGGCTTTCGAGGAAGATGGGGTGTTTGACCCGCCCTCTGCGGATCAGAAGGAGACGGTGAGGGAGACACCGCCGTGGAGGATGTCGGATTGCGGCCCGAGACCCACGTTGATGCCGTCGGCGATCATGCCGCTGGTGGCCCCGTTGTAGCCGATGTAGGGGGTCAGGGTGGTGCGGCAGTTGAGCTCGATCGGCAGCGATGCCTTCACGTAGTAGTGGTTCCACCCGGAATCGGAGGCGAGACCGAAGGTGGCGCTGTCGTAGTAGCCGTCGCTGTAGCCGACTCCCGCGCCGATGACGAGGGAGGAGCTGTCGCAGAGGACGAAGGATTTTTCGACGCCGAATTCGTGGAACCAACCAGCCGCGGTGCCGCGTCCACCGAAGGACTGGATCGCGCTGTAGGCGAGGTCGATGAAGCCGAGGCTCCGGGAAATGTCGAGGTAGGCCTCGCCATAGCCGCCGGAAGGCGTCACGTTGCTGCGGAATTCGGGGAAGGTGTAGTGGTAGTATCCGAGGTTGAAGTCGAATCCGGCGAAGGTGCCGAGGGTGAAATCGATGTAGAGGTCGAGCTCGTCGTAGCCGGGGCCGCCACCGTTGATGCCGTTGAGATACCAGGCACCGACCGTCACCGGCACGGCGAGGTTGTCGAAGGTGTAATTGACATCGGTCCAGACGCTGTCGCGGGCGAAACGGACGCCGTAAAAGACGTAGTCGGTCTCGTAGCCGACGCTGATTTCACCTCCGAGGTCGACGCACTCCTCGATGGGGGTTTTGTCCACGGGGGCCTTGCCCCAATCTCCCGCGAAAAGATCCGGCGTGGTCACGCCGAAGGCCATCGCGCCGATGCTTGCCATGAGGGTTGCTTTGTTCATGAGTAAAAAAATGGGATCTCTGTGGTGGAGCACTCTGCATGCCAGATCCCGGGCGGGGTCGGCAAGTGAAAAAAGAGCTGGGAGAAAAATGCGCCCAAAAAGGTTAATTCAACAAAAATATTATATTTTCTATAATTTCAGCCAGTTTGCCTCATTTTGTCATCAGACGAGTTCCGCGGCCATCGCGGAGCTGCCGAGGATGCCGGCGGTGTTGCCGTAGCGGGCGTGGACGAGGCGGAGATCGTTGAAACACTCGGCGGTGAGCGAGTTGGCGAGCGTTTTGCGGAGGGGATTGAAGAGCAGATCCCCCGCTTCGGAGACGCCTCCGCCGATGACGATGGCCTCGGGATTGAGGAGGTAGACCACGCTCATGAGACAAAAGCCGAGGCAGTGGGCGACCTTGTCCCAGACCTCAAGGGCGACGGCGTCGCCCGCGGTGGCGGCGGCGGCGAGCGATTCGGGGCTGAGGTCGGCGGGCGGTTCGAGTCCGTGCTCCCGATAGGTGGACACCGCCATCCCGACGATCTGGCGATTGCCGATGTAGCGTTCGAGGGCACCCGTGTTGCCGTAGGGGCCGGGCACGCCATGCAGGTCGATGCTCATTTGTCCGATCTCGCCTGCGGCGCAGGCGGCGCCGCGGAAGAGCCCGCCATTGAGGATGAGGCCGCCGCCGACTCCGGTGCCGAGGGTGACGCAGACGGCGTGCTGGCAGCCTTTGGCGGCGCCGTATTTCCACTCGGCGTAGGCCATGCAGTTGGCGTCGTTTTCGATGACGGTGGGAAGTCCGGTCTTTTCCGCGACGATGTCGCGGAGAGGCACGGCGGTCCAACCTTTCACGTTGGTGAGGTTGTAGGTCATGCCGGTGAAAAAGTTCACGGCTCCGGGCACGCCGATGCCGATGGCGGCGACATCCGGGTGCGTCACACGGATCGCGGCGATGGCATCGACGATGGCATCGATGAGGAGGTCGGGATGATCGAAATCCTGCGTGGGGATGCGCTGGATTCCGGTGAGCAGATTCTCGCCTTCGACGACGGCCAGTTTGACCGAGGTGCCGCCGAAGTCGATGCCGATGACCGGGGGTTTTGTCATGGGGGAAAATTGAGTTCCGCGATGCGGAGGAGTCCTTGCATGGTGAGGTGTGGCTCGACCGACCCGATGGCCGGCAGACCGTCGGCTATCAAAGCCGCATATCCCCCGGTGGCAATTGTTTTCGCGGGGCCGCCCATTTCCCCGCCGATGCGGGCGAGGATCTCGAGGACGAGTCCCCGATAGCCGTGATAGGCGCCCGATTGCATGGCGTGGACGGTGGATTTGCCGATGGCGGAGGGAGGACGGGCGATCTCGATCTCGGGGAGGAGCGCGGTCCGTTCGTGCAGGTAGTGGCGCATCGCGTCGAGACCGGGCGCGATGACGCCGCCGATGTAGGCGGGTCGTGCGTCGATGATGTCGAAGGTGACGGCGGTGCCGAAATCCACGACGACGACGGGGCCGTCGAGCGGGCGGTCGGCCACGGCGACGGCGTTGGCGAGGCGGTCGGCGCCGATCTTCGAGGGATCGGGGAAATCGACCGCGACGCCCAGCTCGATGAGGTGGGAGACCTCGACGAGGGGGCGGCCGGCCTGGGCGGCGATGAGCGCGGGGACGTTCGCGGGCACGACGGAGGCGAGGACGACCTTGTCATATTCCCAATCGGAAAGCAGGGCGCGCACGCTCTCTTCGCTGACTTCGCGCGAAGGGATGGCCCGGTGCTCGACGACTTCGGTTCTCGTGGCGAGGGCGAATTTGGTGCGCGTGTTGTTGTTGTTGATGAGAAGGAGCTCGGCCTGGCGGGAGGACATGCGGCAAACAGGGGTAGGGGCGGAACAGTCGCCGTGGTGTTCTGGTCAGGGTAGATCCGCCTGGATCCGTTCATCGCCGATCTCGATCCAGAGCGAGTCCGTGGGAGCCGGCAACCACCATCGGAGCGGGGCAGTCGTGTCGCCGGAAGCCAGGAGAACCGGGGGCGTCCGGAAGGGCTCGAAAAACCGGTCCACCGGCCGGCCTTCGGCGGTGGTGGCGCGCACCTGGTCGTCGGTGAGCGGGAGATCCTTTTCGCGTCCGGGTCCGCCGGCGATCACGGTCTCGACGATGAATCCGGGGGACGAAGGGATCATCTTCACCTCGCGGACCACCAGGGACGGGGAAGTTGCGGGAATCCCGGTCGGGGGATTGGCGGCGACGACGGTGGGATCGTTCTCCGGTCGCGGCTCCGCGATGGCCGGTTTGGCGGGGTTCGTTCCCGGCAGGGGCGGCGGCTGCAGGGCGTAAACGACGAGTGCGATGACGATGGCGAGCAGCAGCCAGACTTCGAAACGCTTCAGGATGACGAGAAAGGGCATGTGGATCAGGGCTGGCGTTTCAGTCCGGGGAACCCTTTGCGATCGGATTCGTCATTGCCGCCGGGGACGGGGAGGGTATCGCGCGGCACGTTCCCCTCCCGCGGATAAAACAGGAATCCGTAGCGGTTGAGTTTTTCGATGACCTCTTCAAACTGGCGTTTCAGTCCGGGGTCGTTCAGAAGGGCGGCGGTGAGGCCCTCGCCCTTTTCGATTTCGTTCAGCAGGCGATCGGTCGTGGCGATGGTCTTGCGGAGATCGTCGAGGGTGCCGTCGAATTCCTTGAAGACGGAATCGACGCCGTCGAGGGTCATGGCGAATTTCGCGATGCTCTCATCGACGCCGGCGAAGGTGGCCTTGGCGGAGACGGATGTCTCCCCGACGCGTCTCATGGCGGCAGTGCTCTCGTCGAGCAAAGCCGGCAGTCGATCGGAAACCGTGTGGAGAGTCTCGGAAGTGGCGCGCATTTCGGCGAGGAGCACGCGGAGATTCCCGAGATTCTCATCGGTCAGCAGTTTGCCTTCGATGCGGGCGGCGAGCTGTTCGAAACGCTCCGCGGCGGACCGGATTTCCACCGAAGCATCGGCGACGCCGTCAAAGGCTTCGCCGGCCTCTCCGGCAAGGTCGGTGAGGCTGCTCGAAGGTTGGGCGAGAATGCGGTGGCCCTCGGGGAGAAACTCGCCGGTCGGATGCTCCGGTGGCAGGATGCGCACGTAGCTGTCGCCCATGAGGCCGCTGGTGCCCAATTTCACCGTCGCCCCCACGGGGATGCGGTTGCCGGGGAAGATCTCAAGAGGGACGGAGAGCAGGATGAAGTCTTGGTTCAACACCGGATCGGAGGCGACGCGTCCGATGTCGACGCCGCCGAGCCGCACGGGCACGCCGGCCCGGATGCCGGTCGCGTCCTTCACCTCCACGATGAGGGGATAGCCGCCGGCGGATCCGAGCTGTGGCCGGCTGAAACGCAGGATCAGTCCGCCGACAAGGGCGGCGCCGATCAGCAGAAAAAGACCGACCTGGATCTCGGCGCGATGGTGGGAGAGGGACATCGGAAGGACAAGGGCGAGTATGGCCGCAATCCACCTCCCTGACAATCCGGAAGACGTGCCCGGGCTATTCGCGGCCCATCGCGTCGGCGGAGAGAAACTCGCGGATATCGGGATCGTCCGAGCGGTCGAGTCCGCCGGGATCGCCGGCATATCGGACGACTCCATCCTTGAGGAAGACGACCTGGTCGGCCACGAAGCGCATCGAGCCGAGATGATGGGTCACCATCACCGAGGTGAGATGGAAACCGCTCTGGAGACGGGCGATGAGGCGGGTGATGTTTTCCGAGAGGATGGGATCGAGGCCGGCGGTCGGTTCGTCGTAGAGCAGGCAATCCGGGCGTGCCGCGAGGGCGCGGGCGAGGGAGACGCGCTTGCGCATGCCGCCCGAGAGCGCGTCGGGCATCTTGCGTTCCTGGTGCCTCAGCCCGACGAGCGACAGCACTTCGTCGACACGGGCGGCGATGACGGCGGGATCGCGCTCGCCCTGCTCCCGGAGCGGGAAGGCGACGTTGGCGCCCACGTCCATCGAGTCGAAAAGGGCTCCGTCCTGGAACAGCACGCCGATGCGCCGCCGGATGGGACGCAGCGCCTTTTCGGAGAGAGGGCCGAGATCCGTGCCGAGGGCCTTCACGGTGCCGGCGAGCGGTTTCATGAGACCGTTGAGGTGTCGCAGGAGGACGCTTTTTCCCGCCCCGCTGCCACCGAGGATGACGGTGGTTTTCCCTGTCGGCACATCGAGGGAGACACCTCGCAGCACCTCTTGTCCATCGAGGGTCTGGCGGAGGTCGCGGACCTCGAAAAAGGGAGGAATGTCAGGGTCTCCGCTCATGCCGTTTCAAAGATCGATCGAGCTGGTCGGAAGCCAGCGGTTGAGAAGGAGGGAAAGGAAGAAATTCACGATGAGGATGGCGAGTGAGGAATCGACCACGGCCCGGGTCGTGGCCCGTCCGACGCCCACGGCTCCGTCGGTCGCGTGGAGTCCGCGGTGGCAGGAGATGAGGACGATGAGCAGGCCGAAGACCGTGCCCTTGAGCAGCCCGGTGACGACGTCGGAAGTCCTCGTGTGGGCGAGGAGCTGGCCTTCGAACCAAGGGGCCGGCACCCCGAAAACTTCCACGGTGAGAAGCTCGGCGGCGATCATCCCGAACCAGATGGCCTCCGCCACCAGCACGGGCATGGAGACGAGGATGGCGAGAAGGCGGGGCACGACGAGGTAATCGACGGGATCGACGCCGAAGGCACGCAGGGCGTCGATCTGCCGGGTCACGCGCATCGTGCCGATCTCGGCCGCCATCGCCGCACCCATCCGGCCCGCGACCATGAGGGCGGCGAGCACGGGGCCGAGTTCGCGGCACATCGCGATGGAGACGACCGGACCCGTCGCCGAGCCCAGGCCGAGTTCGTTGAATTTGTAATAGGCCTGCGCCGCAAAGACCGCTCCGGTGAAGGCTCCGGTGACGATCACGACAAGCTGGGACCCGATTCCGATGGCCACGATCTGGGCACAGGCCTGGCGCGGGCGCACCCCGGCGGTCAGAAAGGAGACGACGGCCTCGACCGCGAGCAGCCCGAGCTGACCGAGGTGGCAAATTGCTCTGCGGATCGCGTGAGGCATCGTGCCAGCAAACACGAAGCGGGCCGCGCGATCAACCCGTCCTTGCGAAAAGGGTGGGGGCCGCGTTGATTCCCCGCCATGGAATCCGATTCGAAACAAAACGTGGGGGTGATCGGCCTGGGCATCATCGGCAGCCGTGTCGCGGAGCGTTTGCGGCAGGCCGGACACCGGGTCTATGTCTGGAATCGCACCGTGAAGCCGATCCCCGGCTTCGTCGCCTCGCCCGGCGAGCTGGCCGATCTCGCCGATGTCATCCAGATCTTCGTCAGCGACAGCGAGGCCTTGCGGACGGTGATCGCGGCGATGAAGGGGAGGCTCGAGTCGCGCCATGTCCTTGTTGCGAACGGCACTTTCGATCCCGAGACGGTCGCTTCGATCTACCAGGAGGTCCGGAAAACCGGCGCCGCCTTCCTCGATGCGCCCTTCACCGGCAGCCGGCTCGCCGCGGAATCCGGGGGACTCGTCTATTATACGGGGGGCGATGTGCGTGTGCTCGAGCAGGTCCGGCCCATTCTGGAAGCCAGTGCCAAATCGATCCTTCATCTCGGCAGGGTCGGCGAGGCCTCGCTCATCAAGATCGCGACGAACATGATCTCGGCCGCGACCGTCGGGATTCTTTCCGAAGCCTACGGTCTCGTTGAAGCGGCTGGGGTGAATCCCGAACGTCTCGTCGAGGCTCTCCAGGGCAATGCCTGCTGCTCGCCCTTGGTCGCGATGAAGCTCCCCGGCATCCTCGCCCGGGATTACGAGCCGCATTTCTCGCTGAAGAACATGTTCAAGGACGCCCAATACGCGCTCGCGCTCGGCAAGCAGCTCGGCGTGCCGCAGCCGGTGCTTTCCACCACGGCGAGCGTCATGTACCGCTCGATCCAGGAGGGCAGGGGCGAGTCCGATTATTCCGTGATCGCCGCGAACCATCAAAAAGGATCCCCGGTGGAGTCCGCTGCCGCGAAGAAGTCATGATCGACCTTCCACCCCTCGAAGGCCGCTGGCGCGAACTGACCGGGCGCGCCGTCTTCCGTCTCACCGGCGGGGACCGGGTCCGTTATCTGAACGGCCAGGTCACCAACGACGTCGCGAAGGTCTCACCGGCCTTGTCCCTTCCCGCCTGTCTCTGCACGATCAAGGGAAAGGTCGAGGCGCTCGTCTGGATCCATGCGGATGGAGAATCCCTCCTCGTCGACGGGGAGGGAGAGCAGCGCGACGCGCTCCACGCCCGGCTCGAGAAGTACCTGATCGCCGACGATTGCGAGATCGGGGATGTCAGCGGGGAAGTGCGGCTCTTCCATCATTTCAGCGGCGATAGCGCCGGAGGGGCGGAGAGCCGGCGGCTGGGGGTGCCGGGGAGGGACCTGTGGCTGCCCCGCGATGCCGCGCCACCCTTCGCCCGAGAGGACGTGATCAGCGACGGGGAATGGGCGGTCGCCGGGTTGCTCTCCGCCTTGCCACTTCCGGGACGGGAGATCCGCGCCGAGGAATTCCCCGCGGAACTCGGGCTCGATGCCTGGGCGGTCGATTTCCACAAGGGCTGTTATCTGGGACAGGAGATCGTTTCCCGCATCCGCAGCGTCGGGCGGGTCAAAAGGCTCCTACGCGTCGTGGTGGCGGACCGACCTCTCATGGTCGGAGAATCCGTGTCCGCCCCTTCGGGCGAAAGCGGGATCATCACGCGGCCCTCGCTCACCGACGGGGCGGGGCGGGAGGTCTCGCTCGCCCTCTTTTCCGTTCCGTCCCCCGCCTCGAACCTGCCCGGAGAGATGGCCGTGCCGGTCGTCTGAACCTCCCGGAAAACGGACGTAACGGATTCTTTCCCTGATTCTTAGAAGGATACGCAATTTTTGATTGCGCGATCCCCGGGAAACGCTAAAAGTCCCCGGCACTTTTTTGCGGATCGCACCATCATGATGAGGCGGATCGGAAAAAGGCGCGAAAGCGAAAGCAAAAAACCGGTCCAAAACGACCACATCTCAAACCAAGGGAAAACAAAAGATTATGAAAAAAGCCATTCTGGTTGCAACCATCGGCGCGTTGACGCTCGGCGTGAACGCAGGTGACTGGGGCAAAGCCCCCGTCGGAAAGCAAGTCGTCGAAGAGTGCGTCGATCTCGGCGGCACCATCACCACCGTCTACGCCACCGACTACGTCTTCAAGGGCGTGCGCTGGGGTCGTGACGCCGCGATCGTCGACGTGAACTACACCATCGACGGCCTCGCCGTTCCGGTCACCATCGGTGCCGGCTACTACAACGTGATCAACGGCGACGGCATCCTCAACGGCGGCTTCGACAAGCTCGACCTCTACGCGAAAGCTGATCTTGGCACCTTCGCTGGATTCGACGTGGCTCTCGGCTACACCCATTACACCTTCCCCGAATTCCGCAGCAACGTCTCGTCGAGCGGTCTCGGTTACGGCGAACTCGGCCTTGAAGTTTCGCGCAGCCTCGGCTTCGTCGACCTCGCCTACTCGAACGCCTACGCCATGGGTGGTCTTGCCAACGGCTGGTATCACCAGCTCGGTGTCACCAAGTCCATCAGCCTCACCGACAATGTGAGCCTGGCCCTTGGTGTCGGCCTCGCCTACAGCGACAATTACTGGGGTGCCCTTACCGGCAACGACAGCGACTGGAACCACTACTACGCCACCGCTTCGCTCCCGATCCAGCTCAATTGCCGCACCACCCTCACTCCCTATATCGGCTACGTGGGTGCTCCCAACGGCTTCGTCGTCGACGGCGTCAACCCCCTCGGTGACGGCGCCCAGTCCGACATCCTTCACGGCGGTGTTTCACTGAGCGTTTCGTTCTGAGAAAAGCACGGCACGGAAAATCCATTTCCAAACCTTGGTGAAAACCGTCCTCCCTCGCGGGAGGGCGGTTTTTTCGTTTCGGGGCGGGCGCATCACGGTTCGGAAAGCTCTCCCTGGGGGTGGTACGAACCTCCCGCCCGGGCTCCGGGAGATTCCCGGGAAAAATCAGATCAGTTCCACCGACAGCACATGGCAGTGCTTCAGCTCTGGTTCAAACTCTGATAACCATTTGATTTTCAACGGACTGGGAAAAGCCCGAAACCCACTCCCCAATCGGTTGAAACGAAGCTCGAAATTTTTTCTTAGAAGAAAACAAAGATTTTTCTCTTGCGGGAAGAGGAAACCTCAGGCAACGTCTCGCGGTTCCGAATTCCCGTTCGCTTTGTCAGGGGCAACCTGGCAAACGAAGTGAATTTGGGGCTCCGGATTCAAGCCCGGACGAAAACAGGTTATTACGACCACATCTCAAACCAAGGGAAACAAAACACTTATGAAAAAAACCATTCTGGTTGCAATTATCGGCGCGATGACGCTTGGCGTTAACGCGGGTGACTGGGGGAAAGCCCCCGTTGGCAAAGCTCCCATCGAGGAGTGCGTTGATCTCGGCGGTACCATTGGTGCCGGCTACATGACGGACTACATCTTCTACGGTGTCCGTTTCGCCGGTGACAGTGCCTGGACGAGCGTCAGCTACACCTTCGACGGTCTTGCGGTTCCGATCACGGTCGGTGCCTGGTATCTCAACGGTATCAACGAAGACGGTATCGGTGGTGCTTACGACGAGCTTGATCTCACCGTCAGCGCCGCTCTTGGAACCTTCGCCGGTTTCGACGTGGCTCTCGGTTACACCCACTTCGTGTTCCCCGAAATGCGCAGCAATTTCGGTCAGGACTTCGCCGGTGGTTACGGTGAGATTGGCCTCGACATTACCCGCAGCCTTGGCTTCGTTGACCTCGCCTACGAGTCCAACTACGCCATGGGTGGCTTCGCCAACGGCTGGTATCACCAGCTCGGCTTCTCGAAGTCCTTCGGTCTTACCGACAGCATCAGCCTTGTGCTTGGAACGGGTATCGGTTATTCCGACAACTACTTCTCCAACCTCACTGGCAACGACAGCGGCTGGAACCACTACTACGTGACCGCCTCGCTGCCGATCCAGCTGAACTGCCGCACCACCCTTACCCCCTACATCGGCTTCGTCGGTGCACCCAACGGCTTCGTTGTCGACGGTGTGAACCCGACCGGACTCGATCCCCAGAGCGACATCCTCCACGGTGGTGTCTCTCTCAGCGTTTCCTTCTAAGATCCGCTGAAACAAAGGAGTTAAGTTTTACTTAGAACCTTGGTGTAAACCGCCTCTCCTTCGGGAGGGGCGGTTTCTTTTTGTACCCGCGCGTCCGGTCGTGGGCGGAATGGTCCGGTCCCCCCGCACCCTCTCGGCGCGAAATGCCGCAGGGCGCGCCGCCCCTTGAAGTCTTCGGCACCCTGGTGGTGGAGGTGCCTGAGCCCGTCCTGAGGAGATCCGGCGACGGCGTGGATGGTAGCGGCGGCGGTCTGGGGGCAGGTTTTTGGGAAAAATTCACGGAAGTCGCGCGATTGGCCCGCGTCTTGCTATTTTCCTTTTCCAGCAGCGCCCGACAGGCGGGTGCTTCGTCAACCATAGGAAATTACGACCAAATCTCAAACCAAGGGAATCAAGACACTTATGAAACAAACCATTCTGATGACAGCGATCGGTGCGATGGCGCTCGGCGCCCATGCGGGCGACTGGGGGAAAACTCCGGTCGGCAAAGAGCCGATCGAGGAGTGCGTCGATCTCGGAGGTGAGATCGGGGCGGGCTACATGAGCGATTACATTTTCTACGGCGCGCGCTTCGCCGGCGACAGCGCCTGGACCGGCGTGAGCTACACCATCGACGGTCTCGCCGTGCCGATCACGGTGGGAGCCTGGTATCTCAATGGCATCAACGAAGACGGTCTCGGCGGTGCCTACGACGAGCTCGATCTCTACGTGAGTGCGGAACTCGGGACCTTCGCCGGTTTCGATGTCTCCCTCGGGTTCACGCAGTTCATCTTCCCCGAACCCCGGAGCAACTTCGGATCGAACTTCGCGGGCGGATACAGCGAGCTCGGTCTCGACATCTCGCGCAGCCTCGGTTTCGTGGATCTCGCCCTCGAGTCGAACTACGCCATGGGCGGCTTCGCGAACGGCTGGTACCACCAGATCGGTATCGAGAAATCCTTCGGTCTTACCGACAGCATCAGCCTCGTCCTGGGCACCGGCATCGGATATTCCGACAACTACTTCTCCGCTCTCACCGCCAACGACAGCGGCTGGAACCACTATTACGTGACGGCATCGCTTCCCATCGCGCTGAATTGCCGCACCACCCTCACCCCCTACATCGGCTATTCCGGTGCTCCCGATGGCTTCGTGATCGATGGAGTCAATCCCACGGGGGATCCCCAGAGCGACATTCTCCACGGAGGAGTTTCCCTCAGCGTCACTTTCTGAGGAACGCCCACGGCTGCGGGGACGCGACTTTTGCTGAACCTTGGTCTTGGACCGCCCCTTGGTCGGGGCGGTCCATTTTTTTTGCCGGGCGGGTCGTGCCGGATTTGCCGTTCCGCCGGTTTCACGGCCGGTTGACCGACCGGCCTTTTTCCAGCAGACTACCGGCGATGAAAAAATCCGCCTCCATCCTCGCCCTGATCCTGTTCTTCACCTTGCCGCGGCTCGAGGCTGCGGAATGGACCATCGAGACCATCGCCGGTACCGGCAAACAAGGGTTCAGCGGTGACGGCGGGCCTGCTTTCAAGGCCGAACTCGACAATCCTTTCGGCATCGTCCGCGGTCCCGACGGAGCCTTTTATTATTGCGAATATACCGGTCAGCGCATCCGCCGGATTGGTAAGGACGGCACCATCACCACCATCGCCGGCACCGGGGCGGTCGGATTCACCGGAGATGGTGGACCGGCTTTGCAGGGCACCTTCAACAAGCCCCATGAGATCCGCTTCGACGCGGCGGGTGATCTCTTCATCGTCGACATGGTCAATCACGCCGTGCGAAAGATCGACAT
>JALRFZ010000522.1 GCA_023253615.1 Verrucomicrobiales bacterium
ACCCGGCCACCACCGAAGTGACCAGTTGAAACCAGTCACTCTGGTCGGAGTTCATTTCCTCCTCACGTCCCCAGCAAGGCTCGAGCGCGGACATGGCGGCTTCCAGATCGACCTCGTCGTGGATGGGGCGAGGCAGCCATCGGTCGCGGCACAAGGACACATAATCCTTGGGCATCTTTTCAAACGGCACCCCGGCGATGTTGGATCGGGTCTTCATAGGTGGTTCTTCCAGGTATCTTTGGAGTATTCAGCATGGGTTAAAAAGGCGAGCGCGAACGCCACCTGCGTGTTGAAATGAATCGCTGCGATGAGCCGGTATTGGTTTCCCCCGATGTTGAAAACGACCATGTTTCGTCCGCTGGCCACTTTCACGAGATCCGCCGACGGCAGCGTCCGACGGAGTTCGGAAAAACTCCGCCAACGCCCCCCTCGCATCAGATCGAGCCAAAATCTCAACCCGGACCGAGCGCCGGGATGGCTTTCCATCCACTCTTCAATCGTGGCGGGCTTGATGACTCTCACGGCATCAAAGATTCCAGATTCTGGACAATTTGTCCAGAATGAATCCACCGCATGTTTCCTGGCGGGTTTTGCCTCACATCGACGGACTCAAGGCCGCCGAGGGCGGTAATGGCCTCCTGCATCCGCGGGCGTATGACACGCTGAACGAGATTCCGGAGTGATCAGGGTGCGGGGGCTTTCGACGCGTTCGTATCGAAGAGTTTCTGCAAGCCTGGGTTTTCTCCGAAATATGGCTCGGCGCCGGCGCGCCCGAAGGCGGCGAGGGATTCATCCCCGTATTGTCGGCCGAGCCGCCACACCGTGTGGTAGTTCCATCCCGAGGCAGGATAACGCGAGACGAAATCGCGCGCCCGGCGCACGACCTCCTCTTCTTTCACGAATCCGCCCGCGTTGAACATCGCCAACCCTCTGACCACCTGGGGGCGCTCCGAATCGCCGGGCAGCGGTTCTTCAAAAACGCCGATCAAGCTCCATCTCGCCTCTTCATCCCAGTCCCGGCACTGCCTCGCCAGCACCGCGATGGCACCGCCGAAAAGATTGGCATGAAAGCCTTCCGAGTCGCGATAACGATCGAAATCGAGACCCTCGAAATCACTCCAGGTCCAGTTGCCCGACTTGTTGGGAACGCGCTCGATCATTTCAAGCGCGATATGGAGCGGATACATTCTGGAATCCCGACGGACCATCCGGTACAGCCCCGAGATATCCCTGCCCGACGGCTCCAGTTCGCGAAATGGCTCCGTTGAGAAACAAAGCTCCTTGATGGCGTCTCTCTGCTCTACGGTGATCTCCAATCCGAGAAGTGCGCGTCTCCAGAGGTGATACTCCAGAACCTCGAAGGCATGCACCGGCCTGCCGGAGGATTCCCACTGTCCGGATTCGGACAATTCGGCCAGGTGGCACCGGATTTCCCGGCAATCCCCATGCGTCAAATTCGCATCGAAATCCAGAAAGGGCAGGATTTCCCGATAGTAGTCGCTGGTGGCGGACTCCCGCAGGAAGGCGACCTTTTCCGGCATCAGTGCCGGGGCGCCATACAAGCCTCCCAGCAAGACCGTGGTTTGCCGTTCCAGCCTCTTGTTGGAAAAGTCGGCAGCTTCGAAAGGCAGCGCCAATTCACGCAGGTCATCCTCGTATTTCGTGATGTGTGACGGCGAATACGGCCACCGGAGATTCACGTAACTCAGGGATCCGTAGACCGGAAGATGATCACGCAGCCCCGACAAGCAGACCGATACGTAGATCCAGAGTTCATCGCCTTCGGGAAACGCCTCCCGGAATTTCGCCAATGCCGGAGAAGCGAGATCACTCCGCTTCATTCCCTTCGGGATCCCGTAGTCGAGTTCATCCGCGCGGGCTTCCATCAACTTCCTCGCAGCCTCAACCTCACCTTTCAGGGCGAGTTTCCAGACCCGCTCCGTCACGGGCAGGGAGGAGTTCGTCAGGAGGTTTTGTGTCTCGGAAATCCCTTTTGAATATGGCAGCGCCCGGGCCTGCAACTCGCGGAGGGATTTGAAACCAAAGTCATCGAGGCCCGGCCACGGCGCTTCGAAAACAATGGCCTGCAATCTTTCGAAGAGCGGCCGGATCATCCGGCCGTGTTTCCGCCTCGGCGATGAGGTCGGTGAAGATCCGGACGAATTCATGCGACTCGAAATACTCCCGCCGCTCCATGATTTCGATCGCTTGCCGGGCCTCCCAGACGAGCAGACGCGCGACCTCCTCCTTGGTGAAATCCCGTCCGTCCGGATGTCGGGGAGGACGTCGGTTTCTCCAATACACGACGGGATTTCTCAGAAAGAAGCGGCGTGCCCCGGGAGAAGCGGTTTCGAAATCCCTTTCGAAGGCATCAAGATCGAAGGTCTTGTCGAAGGATTCCTTGATCACCTCCCTTACCCACGAATGTTCCGTCAGTTCGAGAATCCCGCTGAGCTGCTCCGGTCGCTTGTCGAGGTTGGGAAATCGATCGTTTAACAGATTCCTCAGAATCCAACGCCGCAGCGGGTGTTGACCGAAACGGATGTGGCAGCCATCAATGATCTCAGCCGGGTCCGCGGCGATGTCGCGGTAGAAAAACGCGAATGTGGCCGGCCATGAATAAAGCTCAGACCGCTTGTCCGCGAGAACCGCACCAAGCCAGTCAAGGTGATCCGCGACATTTTCCTCTCCCAGACCGCGATTCATTTCCTCGTAGATTTCGTGAACCAGCCTCACCATGTCCACATCGGGATTCCGCGCGTGGTGATCCTCGATCCTGTCAAACATCCATCCAACGGCGTCCTCCCAACGTCTCGCCTCGATGAATCGTCGCCCCACCCAGACACCGAGGTACGTCCCGGCCGGTTTCGAGTTGCCACGTCCCACCCCCAGAAACTCCTCGAGCCGATCCAAGCCGTGTCCGGCAGTCTCGTCCTGTGGAAGGCTGCGGATCAAACCCACCACGGTTCCTTCCAACGAAGGGAGCTCGGACATGGTGACAAAATTCCGGAAGTATTTGCTCCAGACTTCGTAGCCGCTCTCATCCCTGTCAAAATCACCGCGGACGACACGGTCCACCACCATCTCGGGTGTCACCGCCCCCCGCCACTTGTCGAAACACGGACGGGCGGCCGCAAAGAATTCATCGGTCATCTCCACGACCAGGGCCACGGTCCGCTCGAGCAGATAGGGATTGAAAGTCTCCGCCTCATTGAGCATTTCGATGGCTGCGAGCACCTCCCGCTTCGCCGCGTCCTCTTCCGGGGTCCGGTGAAGATTCCTCATCGCCGTGATCCCGAGTTCAAGCCGGATGAAGCCTTTTACCTGGTCCTCGTTCGAATGCTCCCTGATGCGCTCACCGAGGGCGAGGTATTCATCGAGCTTTTTGGCCTTTTCCTCCTGATAAGTCTCCTTCTGGCTCCGGATGGAATGCAGATCCCCTTTCGCCCCCTCGATCAGGGCGCAGACCGCGGCGTAATGGCCCGCGTCGATGAAATGGCCAATCCAGAACGAACGATGCGGCACCTGATCGCCCCAGATCTCCAAAGCCCGGTTCAGCAACCCCTCCGCATTCACCGAATGACAAAGCCAGACGAAGTCGGAGCCGACTTCGTTTCCAATCCAGCTTTCCAGATCCGGTTCGGGATCGATCTTCGAGAGAAGGATCCCGGCGACGAAATTCCAATCGGACGCCAGCTTCGACCCCTCCTTCGTGATTTCCCGGACAAGGCTGCTGGCGCACTCCTTGGCGAAGGCCGGTTCGGTTCGCCGGAACTCTTCCAGCAGATCGCCGATCGTCGCGCGATGATGCTTCCGCCATTCCTCGCTCTCCCGTCCGAGGGCGAGCCAGGTGAAAACCCCAAGCCTGAAAGATCCGACCCGCGCATCCTTCAGGATCCGGGCCGGCATTCCCCAATCGGCCTCCGGGAATCCGCCGGTTTTCCATTCGGACACCAGGGCACCATGGGCACGCTCCGGCGGGACGCCGAGGTCTCCCATCACCAGGTAAAGGAGAGCCTCCGCCCCGGGATCCGTCTCCTCCACCAGCGCCCGCGCGAAACCGGCGGGTGTCAGGGCGTAGAGTTCGTAGATTCGCTGGAGCGACGCCATCCGATGCGAGCCCGGCTGATGAGCCTGCTCGAACTCCCGCAAGGTCCTCACGATCGGGGCCAGTTCGTCCAAGGCACCGCTGCGATGGGCGCTCCTCGCGATCGTCAGTTCCCACGTGGCAAAGCCGGCCGCGTCCGCCCGCACCAAGGCCGCCTCCAAACGTTCCGCATCGGCGCCACCCGTCATTTCCTCCAGCGACTTCCGCACGTGAGGCCAGGTCGGTTGCAAACCCGGCGCGATCCCCCCGGTCGAATCCCTCCATGAGGCGACGGCCACCGCGTAATCCGCCTCCACCGGCAGCTCCCCGGTGAGCCGCCGATCCCGCTCCCGTCGCGCGTTGGCGAAATAGGTGATGCCGAATCGATTCGCCCACATTTCGAGCCGGCTTCCGGCCACCCCTCCATGCCGCCTCGCCGCGAGCCATTCCTCGTATTTTTCCCCGGGAGTCGGAGCCACCGAACGGAAGACCAGCCACACCGCCAGCCCCCAGAAGAGCAACAGGCCGAAGACCAGAACCGCTTTTCCCGATCGTGTCATGTTCCCGGATACGAGAGCATCTCCGCGGATTTTATAGATTTCTCCGGCAGGACCTGTCGATCAGAATCCACCCGAATCACGCGACCCGCGCGTCCCATCCGCTGCCGCCTCCTCGAATACCCCCGCATCCGGCAACCTTCCCTCTTGATCTAATTTCCATAAAAATTATATTTAATGGAATTTTTTCATGTCCACCGCCGACCGCACGCCTTCCGGGACCGCTGCGCACCGTGACCGTTCCCTGCGGCTCGCGGTGGTGACTTCCTTGATTTCGAAGGTCGGGACGATCGTGTTGCGGCTCGTCTCGATCCCGATCGCGGTGCATCTCCTCGGCATGGAGATGTTCGGCGTCTACACGGCGATCACGATGGCCGTGGGCATGATCGACATGCTCCACATCGGGATCGGACCGGCCCTGACCAAGGCCCTCGCGAAGGCCGTGGCCCGCGGCGACCGCGAGACGGAGCGCACCGTCTTCGGCACGAGCATCCTTCTCAGCCTGGGACTCACGGCGGTCGCGGCGATCACCGCCCTGCTCCTCCTTTTCAACGTGCCCATCCCGGAGCTGTTCGGGGAAAAATTCGCCCCGATGCAGGAGACGATGTTCCGCGTTGCGCTCCTCGGGCTCGTCATCATCCAGATCGAGATGATGTGCATCCCCTTCGAGATGGGGCGCGACGGGTATCAGGAAACCCGCTTCACGAACGCCTGGGGAGCGGCGGGAATTGTCTTCGGCGCCCTCCTCCTCCTCGGCGGGATCTGGTTTTTCCCCACGATCGAATTCCTCCTCATCGCGGTGAACGGATCGATCGCCCTCGCGAAACTCGGCAACACGATCCACCTCCTCACCCAGCGCCCCTACCTCTTCCCCCGTTTCTCGCTTTTCCGGAAATCCCTCGTGCCCACCCTCGCCCGCGACGGGATCCGCTTTTCGATCACCTACATCCTCGCGGCGGCGGTGGAATACAACCTGATGGCCTTCCTCATCGGCCGTCACGTGGGTCCGGAGGCCGTCGGGGTGTGGAACGTGATGATCACCGTGCATTTCTCGCTGACCGGCCTCGTCGGGATGATCACGAAACCCTACTGGCCCGCCCTGATGGACGCCTTCGAGCGCCGCGATCACCCTTGGATCGTGCGCAGCTCGAACCGCCTCCGGCTCGGGGGGCTCAGCTTCTCGCTCTTCGCCGCCTCGGGTCTCATCGCCCTGGGGCCCTGGGGCATGCCCCTCTGGGCGGCGACGGAATTCCACACCGCGGTGCCGGAGGCTTTCCTGATGGACCGCCTCGCCCTCATCGCCTTCGCCGCCTATTTCGTCGTGCACATCTGGCGGCACATCAACCAGACCCTCGCCCTCGGGGTCGGCTGGGTCTCGCCGGTGGCCGCGGTGGTCGTCACCGAGGCGGTCGTGCTGATCTCGGCGGCCTCGTTCGTGCTCCATCACGAAGGCGGCATCGGCACGATCTACCTGACGATGGGGGGATCGATCGTGCTTTTGTCAGGATGGCTTTTCCCGCTCTTTTTCCGCAAGGGCCGCACCACGGCCACCCGTCTCGATGGCCACAAGGAGGGCGAATGCATCCCACCGGAGAATCTCCCGGCGGAGCGGATCCATTTCACACGAAGCGCAGGAACGCCTCCGGCAACGGAGCTTCAAAGCGGAGGAATTCCCCGCTGACGGGATGCCGGAAGGCGAGGCGGCGCGCGTGCAGCATGAGCCGCCCGGTCTTCACCTTCTGCCGGGGCACGTGGGCGTAGATCGTATCCCCGAGGATGGGGCAGCGCAGCACTTCCTTGAGATGCACGCGGATCTGGTGGGTGCGTCCCGTGTGGATGACGCATTGCAGGGCCGCCCAATTCTCCCGGGCATCGGACCGCAGCACCCGGTAGTCGGTGACGGCTTCCTTGCCCGCCGGGTCGGGGACGACGGCCATCTTCTGCCGGTTCACGGGATGCCGGCCGATCCGGGTCTCGATCGTTCCTTCGTCCTTCGCGGGGATGCCCTCGGTCACGGCGAGGTATTCCTTTTCCGTCTCGCGCCCGGAGAACTGGGCGACGAGGGAATGGTAGGCCGCCTCGCTCTTCGCCGCGACCAGGCAGCCGGAGGTCTCCTTGTCGAGCCGGTGGACGATGCCGGGACGGTCCTCGCCGGCGAGCGCGCAGAGTTTCCCCTGACAATGATGCAAAAGCGCGTTCACGAGGGTGCCATCGGGATTGCCCGATCCGGGATGGACGACGAGCCCGGGAGGTTTGTCGATGACGATGAGATCGTCGTCCTCAAAGAGGATGGAAAGGGGGATCTCCTCCCCGAGCAGCCCGGCCGGGCGATCCGGCTCGATCCTGACAAACACCTCATCCCCCGCCGCGACGGGATGGCTCGGCTTCACCCGGCGGCCGCCGACGAGGACGCCTCCGGATTTGACGAGATCCTGCACCGCGGCGCGGGAGAGATCCCGGCCTGTCGAAAGGAGCGCCGCAGGCAGGTACCGGTCGAGCCGGTCACCCGAAGCGGACGCCGGAACGATGAGGCGGTATTCCGCCGGGTTCTCCTCATCCTTCCCCATCCCGTTCAATCCAGCTTCGGGGTGTAGATGGGGATCTTGAAATTCGGCCGCAGATCGTCGATCATCTGCCGGGTCGAGAGGTTCTTGTATCGGGACAAGGGCACGAGGACGAGCTCGCTCTCGGAGCCGATCTCCGCCTTCGCCGCCCCCGTGAGCTTGCGTCCGAAGACGATGCCCCGGGCGATGCGGATCTTGTCGAAGGGGTAGTTGCCGCGCAGATCCTTCACCACCTGGTATTCGTAGAGGCCGAGGGCGTTGGCGTAATCCAGCTCGGCCGGATTTTCGATCCCCGATTTCGCCTCGAGCCGGATGCGCAGGGCGACCTCGCCGGGGAGATCCGCGCTTTCCGAGCCGCCGCCGTTTCCGGGATCCGCGAAACGCTCTTTCGGCGGACTCTGCAGGGGCACCGCCCTGACAAACACTTTCGGCGCCACCGGCGGGGCGACTTTCATGAACTCGTTGAAATGCGAAGAGACCTTCTCCGCCCACCCCCGCGCCTCGGCCGGGCCGTAGTGGATGCCGTCGGTCGCCGGATAGGGATCGACGAACTTCGTCACCTTCCGGCTTTCGAAGACGGTGCCCTCGTATCGCCCCACCACCTCGCGCATGATCGAAGCCAGCTCCTCCTGCAGCTCGCTCGTGTAACGCTCCTCATGGGAATGGGGCGGCAGCACCCAGTAGGAGACGGCGCCGGCTTCGGCGATGGCATGGCACATCTGGTCGATCAGGCACCGCACCTGGGCGACGTTCTCCTCCTTCGGCTGGCGCTTCGAGCGCAGGGTGGCGTAGAGATTGATCCCCGTCTGCACCACCACCACGTTCGGCTTGGTGCCGGCCATGAGATCCTCGATCTTCGGCACGGCGCGCACGTAGCCGACGCGGCGCTCGCTCGCCTCGGACTTTTCCCAGAAACCGATCATACACGGCAGGGCCTGGTAGTTTTTCAGCCAGTAATAAGGGGTGGCCCCTCCCGCGACGACGGTGTGGACCTGGAATCCGGAAGACCGCATCGAAGAATCCAGCGTCTGCCCGAAAGCTCCGATGCTGAGAGAATCGCCGAGATACAAAATGCGGGCCTTGCCATCGCCAGCCTCCGAACCCGCGGAGAGCCAGAGCGGAACAAGCAGGAGGCTCTTCCCCAAAAATGCACGCAGTCGATTCATGGTCCGAGATTTACACGAAATCCGACCCCAGATCAATCGCGAGATTCGCGCTTTCTATAATTTTCGCGATTTTGAAAGACCTTTTTGCAAATTTTTAACCAAAGATCAGAGTTCGAGGCCTGCCGCGCAGAGTTTCTGGAAGTCCTCCCACTCGAGCTGCAGCCGGTCGTCGGCCTCGCGGATGCGCTTCATCGTCTCGGTCGCGATCTGTTGGCGGGCGGAGGTGAGGGTGCGGCTGACGCGGGTCTGGTCGCATTGCCACATCCGCGCGATGGCCGCCTGGCTGATGCCATGCAGATAGGAGAGCTTCAGCATCAGGAGGACCTCCGGCCCGAGCGAGTCGAAGGCCTCGCGGATGGCACGGGCCATCAGTTCGGAGAGATCGCTGTCGAGGAGGTTCTCATCGGGATCCACTCCCGCGACCCGGTCGAATTGATCGCCCGAGCGTTCGTCGTCATCGTCGTAGGAGGGCAGCTCGCCACGGAATTTGTCGCGCCGTTTCAGATCGAGCCAGCGATTCCACGTGGTGCGGATCATCCAGGTCGAAAGGGAGGAGCGGCCTTCGAATTTCTCCAGCAGCGGCCGGGTTTGGCCGTTCTTGCCCGCCCCGAAACACTCGGCCACGATGTCGGCGACGAGATCTTCCGCCTGGACCCGGTCGACTCCGCGCGACATGAGGACCCGCTCCAGCATCGGCCGGTAGGTATCCTGGAACTCACGCACCGCCACCGGCTCGCCGGCGATGGCACGATCCACGAGATCGAGATCGGCGGCGTATTTCAGCGGCTTGAGTTCGGAGCTGGGACCGTTCGTCATGAGGAACAATCTAACTACGGGCGCGACGAATGATCAACCATGGATTGGGAGGAATCCCGTCCGGGAATCCTGACATCCAAACCCCTCCGCGGTTGCTCCCCTCCCCCACCCGTGCTAACCGTGGCCTCTTTCGAAATGACCGGCATCCAAGACATCCAGCTCATCGGCGATCTCGTCGCGATCCGTTGGGCCGACGCGGGCGAGACCTACCATCGCATGGACCGCCTCCGCTCCCTCTCGCCCAGTGCCGAGACCTCGGGCGAGCGCGACCTGCTCGGGAGCGAGCTCGTCGCCACCGACAAACACCGCGATTTCAGCGGCGTGACCGTCATCGGATGGAACGCCGTCGGGAATTACGCCATCCAATTCCGCTTCTCCGACGGCCACAACACCGGTCTCTACTCCTACGAATACCTCCGCGAGATCGCCGACGAGATCTGATCTCCCAACTTTCTTACCTTTTACTCCCCGTCAGATGATCCCCAACGTCCTAGCCGAACGCTACGCCACCGCCGCCATGAAGGCGGTCTGGTCCCCCGAAGGAAAAGTCCGCCTCGAGCGCGAGCTCTGGATCGCGGTGATGAAAGCCCAGCGCGATCTCGGTCTCGACATCCCCGCGGAGGCGATCGCCGCCTACGAGCGGGTCGTCGATCAGGTCGATCTCAATTCGATCGACGCCCGCGAGCGCGTCACCCGCCACGACGTGAAGGCGCGCATCGAGGAATTCTGCGATCTCGCCGGACACGAGCACGTCCACAAGGGCATGACGAGCCGGGATCTCACCGAGAACGTCGAGCAGCTCCAGGTGCACCGGGCCCTCGGCGTCATCCGCGTCACCACCGCCGCCGCCCTCCACCGGCTCGCGAAACGGGCCGGTGAATTCCGCGGGCTCGCCATCACCGCCCGCACCCACAACGTCGCCGCCCAGGTCACCACCTATGGCAAACGTCTCGCCATGTTCGGCGAGGAGCTGCTCCACGCCGCCCGCAAACTCGATGAAACGATCGCCGGCTATCCCGTGCGCGGCTTGAAAGGCGCGGTCGGCACCCAGCTCGACCAGCTCAGCCTCTTCGACGGCGATTCCGCGAAGGTGCTGGAGCTCGAGCGCCGACTCGCCGCCCACCTCGGCATCGGGAATCTCTTCACCAACGTCGGCCAGGTCTATCCGCGCAGCCTCGACTTCGAGGTCGTCGCCGTCTTGAACCAGCTCGCCTCCGCCCCCTCCAGCTTCGCGAAGACGCTCCGCCTCATGGCCGGGCACGAACTGGCGGGCGAAGGTTTCGCCAAAGGACAGGTCGGCTCCTCGGCCATGCCGCACAAGATGAACAGCCGCAGTTGCGAGCGCGTCAACGGATTCAAGACCATCCTCGGCGGCCACCTCGCGATGGCTTCGGCCCTCGCCGGCGACCAATGGAACGAAGGCGACGTCTCCTGCTCCGTCGTGCGGCAGGGCACTTTCGCGGCTCACGCGCTGGGCCACATCGGACTGCCCGGGGCCACCGGCGCGGTCCTGCTGGGCGTGTCACCGGTGCTGGGCCTGGGTGTCTTCTGTGTCGGCGGCGCGATCCTCATCAGCGTGCTCGGCCAGCGCGCCTCCGAGCGTGACATCGTCACCGGGACGGTGCTGGCCTTCGCGACCGGGCTGGGGCTGTTCTTCAACTCCCTTGCCACCAAGAGCTCGAGCACCATGACCAACGTGCTGTTCGGCAACCTGCTCGCGGTGACCCGGGGCCAGCTCGTCGCCTTCGCGGTCCTACTGGCGCTGCTGGCCCTGTGCATCGGGGTCTCGTTCCGGCCGCTGCTGTACAGCTCGGTGAACCCGCCGGTCGCCGAGGCCAAGGGGGTGCCGGTCCGGGCGCTGTCCATCATGTTCATGCTGGCGCTGGCGGTGGCGGTGACGATGGCCGTGCAG
>JALRFZ010000597.1 GCA_023253615.1 Verrucomicrobiales bacterium
CGACCTGGGGTTTCTTGGCGCGTTCCAGTTCATCTTCGGTGATGCTCGTGCCTTTCGCGAGATCGGCGGCGATTTCCGCGATCACTTCGTGGACCTTCTTCGCCTGGGGCGGATCGACGGTGACGGAGGCGAAGAGATAGCCGTAGCCCTTCCAGGTGTCGCTCGGCAGGTTGTGAGCGAAGGGGCTGTAGGCGTCGCCGAGCTCCTCTCGGATCTTCACGCGGAGGCGGTCATCCAGAATGGCCGAGAGCATGCCGAGACGGCGCGTCTTTTCGATCTCGAAGATGTCGGTGGTGGGCCAATGGGCCACGGCCATGCCTTTGGGAATCTCGGATTCGAAGAGGAACTCCTTCTCGCCGCCGGCGGGGAATTTCACGATCCGCTCCTGCTCGTGGGCGGGTTTCGAGGCCTCGCGTTCCGGCAGGTTGCCGAAGGTCTGAGCGAGCAGGGCGATGGTGGCCTCTGTGTCGAAATCCCCGACGACGGTCACCTCGCAGTAGCCCTTTTCGAGCGCGGGCATCACCCACTCGCGCGCCTGCGAGCTGGTCAAGGCCTCGGCCTCGGCGCGTGCGGGATAACCGAAGCGCGTGTCTCCACCGTGGAGGAAGGCGGCGACCTTGTCCTGCGCGAATCCCCCCGGGGTGCGCTCGAGCTGCTGGTAGAGGTAGTCGAAGGCGCGCTTGAACTCCGTCTCCGCCTCTTCGCGGAAGCCGGGATTCGTGACATAGGCGCGCATCAGGGTGAGCTGGTCGGCGAGGGTCTCGGGCGTCGTCTGGCCGGAGAGGGTGAAGGCATCGTCATCGACGCCGAAATTCACGCTCACCGATTTGCCGGCGAAGATGGCCTGGAGATCATCATCGCTGTGGGCCTCGAGACCGCCCTTGGTGAAGATGCTGCCGAGGAGGAAGGAAAGCCCCGGCGTCGGTTCGGTGATCAAGCCGGAACCGATCCGGGCTTTCACGTAGACCGCGGCGTCCTCGAAGTCGGTGACCTTGAGGTTCACGCGCACGTTGTTGGCGAAGCGGAGCTGGGTCACGCCGAGATCCTCGACCTCCTTGCGCTCGGCCACGGTGCCGGGTTCGGGAAGCTCCGCGTAGGCGAAGGCATCGATCGCCTTCTCCTCGGGAGCGGTCACGGCCACGGCCTTGCTCTCGTCGTAGGCGGAGGTGATCGTCGCGACGGCGTCGTCGATCTTGGCGTTGCCCGAGACAAAGACGAGGGTCTCGTTCGCTCCCTCCCAGAGTTCGCGGAGATGATCGCGGCAGCTCTCCGCGGAGATTTTTTCAAGCGAGGCGACGACGCGCGGGAGATCGTCAGCCGGGTTCGTGAAAATACGGCGCGAGCCGAGGCGGTCGGCGATGGCGTCGGCGAGTTCGCGCGATTGGCGGGTCGCGGCTTGTTTGGCGGCGTCCTCATACATGACGCGGAGATTCGCCTTGGCCTCGGCCACCTCGGCCTCGGTGAAGCCATGCTCGCGGGCGCGGCGCAGTTCCTGCTCGATGAGGCCGAGAGCGGCTTTCCAGTTCTCCGGCTTGCAGTCGGCGTCGATCGAGGCGTAGAGCGCGAAGCCGAGGTCGAAGAAATCGCCCGCCCGCATGCTTGCCGAACTCACCGGAGAGTCGGCCTGCTTCGCGAGGCGCTCGAGGCGGCGGTTGATCATCTGACCGGCGATCATGACGTGCAGATCGTAGAGACGGCGCTCGCTGTTGTCGGGAGGATTGACGCGGGGCTTCAGCACCTCGATCGAGACGGAGGTCTCGCCGGCCTCCGCCTCGTGATGGTAATGGGAGGCGAAGCCGCGTTTGGCCATGTCACCCATCGGCGGGGTGGGGCGTTTTTCGCGGACGGGCATGTCGCCGAAATACTTCTTCACGAGAGGCTCCACCTCGGCGACCTCGACGTCGCCGACGACGACCACGGCCATGCGGTTCGGGGTGTACCAGTTTTCATAGAACTCCACGAAACGCTCCCGCGGCGCGCCGGAGATGACTTCCTCGATCCCGATGGGCATGCGCTTCGAGAGCCGCTGGTCGGGGAAAGCGAAGCCGATCTGATCCACGAAGGTGCGCCAATCGACCGAATCGCGGTCGCGCTTTTCGCTGAGGATGATGCCCCGCTCGTCTTCGATCTCGTCGGGATCGAGGAGCATGCCATCGGCGTAGTCGCGGAAGAGCTTCATGCCTTCGTCGATCATCGCGACATCGGATTTCGGCAGCTCGAGCTTGTAGACCGTCTCGTTGAACGAGGTGTGGGCGTTCGTGTGGTTGCCGAAGCCCATGCCGAGGCGCTGGAAGTATTCGACCATTTCGCCGGCCGGGAAATTCTTCGTGCCGTTGAACGCCATGTGCTCGAGGAAGTGGGCGAGCCCCTGCTGGTCGTCGTTTTCCATCAGCGATCCCGCATCGACGAAGAGACGCATGCTGACACGATCGGGCGGCTCGGGATTGGGGAGGATGGCGTAGCGAAGCCCGTTTTCGAGGAGACCCCACTTCACCGCCGGATCGACGGCGATGTCGCTGTTCTCGTGCGGGAGGGGAATGGGATCGGCGGCAGACAGCAGGGAGGCGCCGGTGA
>JALRFZ010000667.1 GCA_023253615.1 Verrucomicrobiales bacterium
CCGCTCGGCAGCAGCGGGATCCAGATCCGCTTCGAGACCGATCTCATCATCGAGGGCATCCGTCCCGGTCGAGTTGTCCGTGTGCGGCCGTCCTCATGGCCTCTCGTCAATCTGCCGCGCGAAGAATACATCGGCGACGGCAGCAATGCCGAAGACCGCTTTCCGACACCGGCGTTTTTCCCGAAGTATTGAGAGCGGCGGGGCAGGGAGGCGGTGTGATTGATCCAAGCAACGGGAAGCCATGAGAAACCGGAATGAAGCGGCCCGAAGTCTTTGGTTTTGCCTGATTTTGGCTTGTCTGGGGCAGCTGCAGGCGGAGCCGGTCCGCGTGGAGACATGGACGGAAAAATGGCCCGACGAGACGGGGGAATTGCAATCCATCACCGTGACGGCGGAGGTGTGGACGGAGGCCTTCCAGGCCGATCTCGATGCCGATGGCCGCCTTCACATTCCGGCGCGTGGGAAGCCCTATTACCTCGATGGTCCCATCGTCATGAAATCCGGGCAAAAGCTCTCGGCGGATGCGAAGGCCGAGATCCGTCTCAAGCCTGGAAGCAACACCTGCCTCGTGCGCAACGAACAGGTCGCCACCCTGAACGCGAAGCCCGTGCCCGCCGATCAGTCGCTCGATACGGATCTCTCCATCGGAGGCGGCATCTGGACCACGCTGGCGGTCTCGCACTCCGAGTCCAACGGCAACCTGCGCGGTGCCTCCTCCCGTCAAAACGCCGCGTTCGGCACGCACGGGGTCATCCTGCTGCAGAACGTCCGGGACGTGTCGGTGAAGAACGTCGTCATCCGCCAGAGCCGGCCCTTCGGCGTGCATCTCGCGAACGCCCACGGCTTCACCGTTGAAAACATCACGCTGGAAAATCATTGGCGCGACGGCGTGCATGTGAACGGGCCTGCGGGCGACGGTCTCATCCGCGGCGTGCGTGGCGATTCGCATGACGACAAGGTCGCGCTGAATGCGTGGGAATGGAAGAATTACGCGCCCAGCTACGGAGCGATCGAGCGCGTTGTCATCGAGGACGTCACGGGAGCGCCCGAAGGGGTGGCCGCCGCCAATTCCATCCGGCTCCTCCCCGGGGTGAAACGCTTTGATGACGGCACCACGCTCGACTGCCCGATTTCCGACATCACCCTGCGCCGCATCACCGACATCCGCGAGTTCAAGCTCTACGACCAGCCGAATCTCGAGCTCGGCCGGGACGAGGACTTCAGCCTCGGCGTCGGCACGTTGAAGAACCTCCGCTTCGAGGGCCTCACCTTCCATCGTCCCGGCAAGATCGAGGTCCACGCCAACACCGACGGGATCCACCTCCAGGACGTCCGGGTGCTCCACTCCGTCGGCCCCGGCTGGCACCTCCTCGCCATCGGTCCGAAGTCCGCGACCTACCGGGGCGCGCCCGGTACCGATCCCTCGCGCTGGACCGAAATCTTCTCCCCGGATCTCGACTGCACCGTTCGCAACGTGAGCATCACCCGCGTTCGCGAGGGGGATTCGCCAAGCGACCTGCTCCTCGGTCAGGTGGTGAAGGTCATCGTGCAGAAGCCCAACCCGGACTATCCCCGGACCCTGCCCCAAGGCGGCGCGGGCAAAGGCATCTGGATTCGCTGAGCGGTGGGGAATCCCGAACGCGCGATTGCGTAGGCCCTCGCGCTTGCCTCCTTGGGGAAAACAGTATACCAAATCGGTCTACCGAATGAGCGACGTTTCCAGCTTCCCCTCCCTCGCCGAAACCGCCGCCACGAGGCTGCGAGCGGAGATCGTTTCGGGCGAGTTGCCCTCCGGGTCCCGGCTTGCCGAGGCCGCGGTGGCGCAGCGCCTCGGGGTGAGCCGGGTGCCGGTGCGCGAGGCCCTCGTCCTGCTCGAGCGCGAGGGGCTCGTCGAGTTCACCCCGACGGGCCGGGCCTGCGTGAAGGTCCTTTCGCCGCGCGATTTCGAAGAGCTTTACGTACTGCGCCTCGCCTTGGAACCGGTTGCGGCGAGGCTCGCGGCACCGGTGTTGAAGGTGGATTCCTCCAGCCTGATCGCCAACCTCCAGGCGACGCGACGCGCGAAGGAGCTGGCCGAAGTGACGGCGTTGGATCTCGATTTTCACCAGATCATCATCGCTGCATCCGGGAACAGCCGGCTGCTCCGGTTATGGTGTTCGCTGCGGAGCGAACTCGAACTGTGGTTGGGTGGCCTCCATCGTTCGAAACAGATTCAGACCCGCGGGACACAGCCGGAAACGGTGGCGAGCCACGAAGAAATCGTGCGGGGATTCCGGTCGGGAACTCCCGCAGATTGCGAGCGGCTCATGCGCCGCCACATCCTGGGCTGGCGAGAGTGGATCCCGTCGGCTTCGAAGAACCCCTGAGGAGACGGTTTCCCCGCATCTAACATGAAGCCAATTGGATTCTGGCATCTTCTTTTGCTCGCCCCGGCGGCATACTCGGAGGATCATGCCTTCTTTGAGTCGAAGGTGCGACCGGTGCTCGTGGAGCACTGCTACGAATGTCATTCCGGGGTCAATTCCAAAGGAGGACTTCTCCTCGACACCCGTCAGGGCTGGGAAAAGGGTGGCGATTCGGGACAGGTCATCGTGCCCGGCAGACCGGAGGAGTCGCTGTTGATCCAGGCGGTGCGCTATCACGACGGGGATCTGGAGATGCCGCCGAAGAAGAAGGGCGGCAAGTTGCCGGACGCGGTCATCGCCGACCTCGTCGACTGGGTGAAGCAAGGCGCGCCGGACCCGCGGGTGGCGGAGGCGAAAATCGCGGGCATGAGCGAGACGGAGGCAAGGTCGTGGTGGGCATTTCAGCCGCTGCCGAAGGCCGATTCGACGCGGGGCATCGACGACTTCATCGACGCCGAACTCACCAAGGCGAAACTCACACCCGCTCCTCCCGCCGATCCGCGTACGCTGATCCGCCGCCTGAGCTACGATCTCACCGGCCTGCCGCCAAAAGCGGAGGAGGTGGAGGCGTTTGTGACCGACTCAATCAACAATCCGCAATCCGCAATCCCGGGTCTCATCGATCGCCTTCTCGCCTCCCCACAATACGGCGTGCGATGGGGCCGGCACTGGCTGGATGTCGTCCGCTACGCCGACACCGCCGGTGAAAACACCGACCGGCCGCTCATGCACGCATGGCGTTACCGGAACTGGGTCGTTAATGCATTCAACCGGGATCTTCCCTACGACGAGTTTGTTCGGCTCCAACTGGCGGGCGACATTCTCAACGCGGACAAGTCTCCGCCGGAACGCGCCGAAGGCATCGTCGCCACGGGCTACCTCGCCATCGCACGCCGCTTCGGCCACGACATCGAGAAGGACATGCACCTGACGCATGAGGACGTGATCGATACGATGGGGAAAAACTTCCTTGGCCTCACCACCGGCTGCGCTCGCTGCCACGACCACAAGTACGATCCCATCACCGCCGAGGACTATTACGCGCTCTACGGTATCTTCAGCAGCACGCGTTTCGCGTTTCCTGGGTGTGAGCCCAAGGGCCAGCCGCGCGACATGGTGCCGCTCATTCCGCAAGCGGAAGCCGATGCGCTGATGAAGCCCTGGCAGGAGCAGAACGCGAAACTCGAAGCGGAGAAGAAAAAGCAGCTCGATTCCGCCAAGGCCGCTGGAGAGGCGATCGCGAAGCTGGGCGGTCCGAGCAGCAAGGTGCTGGGCGGGTCAAACGTGGCCGAGGGGGGCGGCGTGCCCTTCGAGCACCGCGTCCGCGTGCGCAAGGGTGAGGTCGTGCAGCTCGCAGTGTCGCCGAACGCCAGTCACGGAGCGGACACGACCCTCGTCGAGTGGCGCATCGCGGAGACGGATGGCGCGAAACGTTCGTGGAGCGTGGCGGAACTGGTGCCGGACTTGATGAAGGGCAATCCTCATCCCGCACGCGATGGAGCGGCGTGGTGTTTCCTCGAAACGACGAGCGCACCTGCATTCCTCACCGACAAGGCCAATTCGCTCAACGGCAACAGCGCACTCCAGAAGTGGAGCAGCGGGGATACGCCATCGGTCCTCGTGAACTCGGCGGATCAGCAGGTGATGGTGTGGACCACGCTCGCGGCGGAGTCGTTCTTCGTGCATCCTGGCCCGAATCAGCCCGTGGCGGTCGCGTGGATCAGCCCGCTCGATGGCGAGATCACGCTGAGCGGTCGTGTGGTCGATGCGCATCCGACCGGCGGCGATGGCGTGGCCTTTGAACTCAAGCACATTGCCGCACCCGAGTATGGCCCCGCGTTGACGCAGCTCGGCGCGAGTTTGAAGCCCACTGCTGAGCCCGAGCCGATGCCGGTGATTCCCGTCGCTTACGCCGTGGTGGACGCGAAGCCGATAAACGACCGCCTTCATCTTCGCGGCGATCCGGAGAAACCCGGTGAAGAAGTGCCGCGCCGCTGGCTTTC
>JALRFZ010000676.1 GCA_023253615.1 Verrucomicrobiales bacterium
CCACCGGCGAGGAGAAGGAGGGCCGGAAGGAGACCATCGAGGTCACCCTTCGCCCCATTTCCTACGCGAGGGCGCGGGAGCTGATGCAGGACGCGCTCGTCGAGGAGAGACGCGCCCTCGTCGATCGCCTCAGCGGCGGGCGCGTCGGCTACGTGCATGTCGAGAAGATGGATTGGAGCGAATTCCTCCGCTTCGAAGCCGAGATCTTCGCCCGCGGCCATGGCAAGGATGCCCTCCTCATCGATGTGCGCGACAACGGCGGCGGCTTCACCGCGGATCACCTGTTGACCGTGCTGAATCCCGCCGAGCACGCCATCACCGTGCCGCGCGGAGGTGGTCCGGGGTATCCGCAGGACCGCCGCGTCTATGCGACCTGGCATCGACCCGTGACGGTGCTCTGCAATCAGAACAGCTTCTCCAACGCCGAGATCTTCAGCCACGCGATCAAGGAGATCGGCCGCGGCAAACTGGTCGGCGTGCCCACCGCCGGTGGTGTCGTCTCGACCGGCGCGGCTTCGATCCGCGATCTCGGCACCCTGCGCATTCCCTTCCGCGGCTGGTATCGCAAGAGCGACGGGGCCGACATGGAGCTCAACGGGGCCGTGCCCGACGCCCTCGTCTGGCCCGAGCCCGGGGACGAAGCCGCGGGCCGTGATCGCCAGATCGAGAAAGCGATCGAGCTGAGCCTCGCGGAGATCAAAGCCGAAGCGGCCAAACCCAAGCCGAAGCTCGTGCCCGCGAGCCGTCGATGATCAAGGACAGCAGCGCCCCTTGGCGGAAGTGGTGATCACCGTGCCGGAGGCATTCGGCAGGCAGTTGCGTTTCGCGTTCCGCTTCGGATTCGCGGGGTTCATCAGATGCGAATTGAAGAAGTCGTATTTCTTCTTCCCGAGATACACCGGCCGGCAATGATCGTGGCACTCGTTCACCCACTGGGTCACGACGCGTCCGTCGAGGCACTCCACGGGACGGTAGTAGGCCATGAGGTCGTGACCGCATTGCTGGCAGACGCCGCGGAAACGCGCGGGGTAACCGGCTTCCGCGGTGTCAGGCAAGATCGTGGTGAAGAGGAGGGCGGCGGCGAGGGTGATCCAGATTTTCATGTTTCGTGTGTCTCGGGGTTGGCCTCCGGCAATTCTCAAATTTGCGAATTGTGGAGAATACGAGAATCATATTCGATTATAACCGTAATTCCAGTAAAAAATCTGACTTTTCAGAATCTGAGAACGGATTTTCCGTGCATCGATGGGCCGATCACGGGGTTTTGCTGACTCGATTCAACCCTCTCCAGTTCCCCATGCGACCCTCTTGGCTCACCCTCTTCGTCGGTTTGGTCCTCTTCGCCGCTCCCCTTCACGCGGAGATTTCTCTCCCCGCGTTTTTCAGCGACGGCATGATCCTGCAACGCGACCGCGAAGCCGCGATCTGGGGGAAGGCGACGGCAGGAGCGGAAATCACGGTTTCCTTCAAGGGGCAAACGGCGAAGACCAAAGCAGGCGACGATGGAAAATGGCGTCTCGCGATTCCCGCCGGAGCCGCCGATGCGACGGGCGCGCCGCTGATCGTGAAATCCAGCGATGATTCCGTCGAGATCCGGGACGTCCTCGTCGGCGAGGTGTGGTTCGCCTCGGGACAATCGAACATGTTTTTCCCGATGAGCCGGATTGAAGCCTACGCCGATCTCGTGCAGGCGACGAATCTGCCGGGCCTGCGGTTCTTCAACGCCCCTCTCGTCACCGCGGTCGAGCCGCAGGAGGACATCGCCGGCGAATGGATCGCCGCGACACCCGCGACCGTGCCCGATTGCTCGGCGGTGGCCTTTTTCTTCGCCCGCAAACTGCATCTCGATCTCGGCATCCCCGTCGGAGTCATCAAATCGGCGTGGGGTGGAAAACCGGTCGAGACCTTCACGAGCCGCGAGGCGCTCAACACCCTGCCAGGCACGAAGGCGCTCGTCGAGACCCTCCTTGCCGAGGACAAGGTCTACGATCACGCGACCGCCACCTCCGCCTATGAAAAGCGCCTCGCCGATTGGCAGGGGGCGATGAAAGCCTCGAAAGGCAAACCCGAGGCGGAACGCCGCCGCCTTGGCAAAAAACCGACCGTCCCGAAACGCCCGCTCGATACCGAAGGCCGCCCCGGCGTGCTCTACAATGCGATGATTCATCCCTTCGCCGGCTACACGATGCGGGGCGCGATCTGGTATCAGGGCGAGGGCAACGCGAAAGCCGGAGCCGTCCCCTACGATCAGACCCTGCCCCTCATGATCCGCGATTGGCGGGAACGCTGGGGCGACGAGTTTTCCTTCTACTACGTGCAGCTCGCGAACTTCCGCCAGCCCTCCACCGCCCCCGGCACGCCGGACCCGTGGGCGCTCCTGCAGGATCGCATGCGACTCGTCCTCGCGTCGACGCCGAAGACGGGCATGGCCATCATCAACGACACCGGCGAGATCAACGACATCCACCCCAAGAACAAAAAAGACCCCGGGGAACGCCTCGCCCTGTGGGCTCTCGCAAAGGATTACGGCAAGGATCTCGTCGCCTACTCCGGCCCGCTTTATCGCGCTGCCGAGGTGAAGGGCGGGGCGATCCGCGTGACTTTCGATCAGGCGGGCAAAGGCCTGAAATCCCGCGATGGCGGCGACTTGAAACGGTTCGAAATCGCCGGCGAAGACCAGGCCTGGCATTGGGCCGAGGCGAAGATCGATGGCACCGACGGCGTCCTCGTGAGCAGCCCCGCCGTCGCCAAACCCGTCGCGGTGCGCTACGCCTGGGCCTCGAATCCGGAAGGTGCGAATCTCGTCAACAGCGAGGGGCTGCCCGCCTCCGTCTTCCGCACCGATGATTGGAAGGACGCCGAGGCCACTCCCGTCGATCCCGCCGCCGAAGCGGCCGCGGCCCGTCGCGCCCTCGGCGTGAAGATCCGCGAACTCGCCGCGAAACGCGATGCCCACGAGCGTGGCAGCGAGGAATGGCGGAAGATCGCCGCCGAGATGAAGCCGCTCATGGAGCAGCTCCAGGCCGGTTCGGCAAAAAAGGCGCCCTGACGGCAGATCCGCGGAGGATCCAGCACCAGGAAACGGGTTTTCGGGGGACGGTTTTCGCGGGACAGCCCCCTCCCCGCATCCCCGGTTTACAGCACCGCAATCCGCCCGTATCGTCCCCGACGCATGGAAACCTTCAAAGCTGTCGTGACGAATTGGTTCTTCTGGGGATTTGTCCTCGGATTCACCTTCTGTGTCCTCTCAATCGTCGCCCACTGGAAGACCAAGGGGGAGCTGAAACGTCTCAAGGGCCACCTCAGTGACAAGCTCGAGATCGAGGCGGAAAAGCTCGCCGAGATGAAAGCGAAGCTCGACAGCCTGAAGCAGGAAAATGAAAACCTGCGCATCAAGATCAACTCGGGCCGGGTGCAGAACGACACGACCGCGCTGGAGCGGGAA
>JALRFZ010000691.1 GCA_023253615.1 Verrucomicrobiales bacterium
TGTCCTCTCCCACGGCCGCGACCTGGGCCATGAGCTGCTTCATCTCCTCCGCGGTCGGTTTGCGGGTGACGCTGCGGATGTAGATCTCCTCGATGACCTGCTCGGGCGTCTTGCCCTCGGCGATGAGCCGCTTCACGACTCCACCGGCCTCGACCTTCTGGGTCACGGCAGGGCCGTTGAGAAGGTGGAGCGCCTGCGAGAGGCTCGGGTCCATCTTGACCTCGCAGGAGCATACCGTCTCACGGGTGGCCCGGCCGAAGGTGGTGAGGAAATAATCCGTCGTGTTGCCATCGGCGATCTGCACGGCGCGGGAGCCGAGAGGCAGACCGGTGAACTTGTTCTTCGTTTCCGTCACCTGGGTCAGCGTATCGAGCATCACCTCGGCGCGCTGGCGGCGGATGCGGGACTTGGCGAAATTGTTCAGGTCGTCCTGGTTCGAGGGATTCGCCTTGGTCGTGCGCTGGTAGGTCGCGGAGTTGCAGATGTCGCGGACGAGCTGGCGGAAATCATATTCGTACTCGCCCTGGAACTTCAATGCCATGGCATCGAGCAACTCGGGATTCGACGCCGGATTGCTGATCCGCACGTCGTCCACCGGATCGATGATTCCGACCCCGAAGAAGTGCGACCAGACCAGGTTCGAGATGTTCTGCGAGAAATAGAGGTTCTGCGGCGAGGCCATCCAGTGCGCGAGCACCTCGCGGCGGTCCTTGCCGGCCACATCAGGCGTTTCACCACCGAGGAACTTGGGCGGCATGTTGCGCCCGCCGACGAGGTGGCGCACCTCGCCACCACCACGGTTGTAGACGATCTGTTCGCGGGGATCGACGCCTTCCTTGCGGCCCACCTGGGCGAAGAACGCGGCCCAACTGTAGTAGTCGTCCATCGTCCAGCGGTCGAAGGGGTGGTTGTGGCACTGGGCGCACTGGAGACGCATGCCCATGAAAACCTGGGCGACGTTCTCCGAGAGCTTCAAGGTATCGCGCTCGACCTGATAGAAATTCGTCGCGGGATTCGCGAAGCTGCCACCTTCGGACGAGAGCATGTCGATGACGATCTCGTTGAAAGGCCGGTTGGCCGCGATCTGGTCGCGCAACCATCCGTTGTAGAGAAGGGCCGCCTTGTAAGAGATCCCGAGGCCCAGGTTCGGATTCGAACGGATCTGGAGCAGCTCCGACCACTTCATCACCCACATTTCGGTGAACTCCTTACGCTCGAGGAGCTGGTCGATCACCTTGCTGCGCTTGGCCGGATCCTTGTCCGCCATGAAGGTGTTGTATTCCTCCACCGTGGGGAGCTGGCCGACCACGTCGATGTAGACGCGGCGCAGGAATTCCTCGTCCGTGCAGAGACCGGAGGGGATGATTCGCAGCTTGTGCAGTTTGTCATGCACGAGACCATCGATGTAGTTGTTCTCCTGCATCTTCGGCCGGGTGTATTCGAGATTCTCCGGAATCACGATGGTCTGGATGCCGACCGTATGGGTGTCGTAGCGGGCCATGATGAAGGCCTCGCCACGCTTTCCGGCGGTCACAAGCCCGCCCGTGGAAACGGCGGCGGTGGGCTCGTTGTTCGTCACGAAAACGGCCAGATTGGTGACGTCGCGGTCGTGCCCGTCGGAGAACTTCGCACGCACGGTGAGCTGCTGGGTCGCACCGGCACCCTCGAGGACGAGCTTCGGCGGGTAAAGATGGAGCGAGACGAGCTTCGGCACCTCCGCGGCGGGCCGCTTCGTCGCCCCGGTCGCCACCCACTCGACCATCGTCTTGTAGGCGTCGCTGCCCTTCTCGAAGAGCTTGCCGCCCGTATGGGGGACGGCCTCGATCGATTTCTCGACGAGCAGGGACTCCTCGGGAATGGCCAGATTGATGCGATAGCCGGCCATCTCGCGGGTGAGACGGTAGTGGTCTCCCTCGGGATCATACCCGAAGAGCGAGAGCATGAAACCATCCTGGCCGCGGGCGGAACCATGACAGGCCCCGATGTTGCAACCCTCGCTCATGAAGACGGGCATCACATCGAGATGGAAGTCGATGGGCCGGTCGACCGCCGCCTCCTTGACGGTGACGGGGATTTTCACGGTCTGATCCGCCACCTTCACGCTCAGCTCGGTGGTGCCGTCCTTTTTCGGAATGAATTGACTGCGCGTCTTCAGTCCGACCAGCGAAGGATCCGCAAAGGTGAACGAAGCATTCGCCGTGACATCGACGGTGGTGTCATCCTCGTAGGTGGCCATGACCACCACCGACTGATGGTCGCGCGCTTTCTCGAGCACGATATCCTCGGGGAACGCCTCGACTTTCACGAGCTTTTTGCCGCGATCCGCGAGCGGTTCGGCGCCTTTGAAATCGTCTTCATTCCGCGCGATGAGCGTCAATTCCTCCGGCCAGACGGCCCCTTCGGTGATCCACTGGCGCAACTTGGCGATTTCCGCCTCGTTGAGCGGACGCCCCTTGGGGGGCATCACGTCCGAATCGTCGGCCGGCAGGGAGACGAGCTCGATCATGAGAGACTCATCCGGCTTGCCCTTCACCAGGGACGGACCGCCTTCCCCACCCTTGAAAAAGTGCGAGGCCTTGTCAAAACGGAGATCCGCCTTGGCCTCATCGGCGTTGTGGCAGCTCACGCAGTGGAATTCGAGGATGGGCTGAATGTCGCGGACGAAGTCAATCTTCGCCTCCTGCCCGCGGACCGACGCCGCGGCAAGGAGGGAGAGCGAACCAAGGAGGAAGGATCGGACGTTCATGGGCTGGAAATGGTTGGACTAACCCTTGCGGGAAGCTGTTGAAAATCGGGTCAGGGAGCGGCTTTTTCCTTCTGGGCCTCGAGCCGGAGCTGTTCGAGACGCGAAAGGGGCTTCTCCTTTTTCTCCGCGGGGGCGGCGGGCTTGGCGGCCGGCGCCGGGGCGGCGGCCACTTCCTTCGGCTTGGGATCGACGCGGAAGACCGACCCCATCGCGAGCCGGTGGACGATCGGCTCACCGTCCTGCATCAGCGTCACGGTGCAGAAGACGCCCTTGTGCTGGCCGACAGGCGTCTTGTCCGTCGTAACGATCGGGAAGGAAAGGGACTCCACACCCGATTTGACAGGGCGCGCTTCGGCGGTGGAATGCGCGGGCAGACCATACAACTGAACCTGGCCTTCGGCCGTGTAATCGCGGAGATGCTCGACCTCGGCCACCATCTCCACGGTCTCCCCCTGCTTTGCGGAGGTCATCGTCAACTTCACGTTCACGAAGGGCTCTTCCACCGAGAGATTGATGAAGGGCGCGGCGTTGTACATCACGCCCTTGCCACCATCCGACTCGGCGATGACGGTGAGATTCCATTCGTTGATCTCCGCGTTGGCATTGGCATTGAGCTCGTATTCGATCTCGGTCGCCTTCTCGGGGAAGATCATGGTGGCGGGGCTGGAGATGCCCGGCGGCAACCAGGGGAAACGCACCGTGATGCGATTGTCGTAACCCTCCTCGCGATGGGCGCGGACCTTCAGCTTCATCGTACCATTGCGCACGATGGGCACCTTCGGCTGATCGATCGTCACCGAGAAAGGCGTGGCTTCAGCCACCGCCACCGGCAGTTTGTCGAACGGTTTCGTATAGTAAGGGACCCCGTTCTGAGGACCACGCACCAGATCGAGCGTCTGAACGAATTTACCCGACACCGGATTGGCACCCTCGACCGTCTTCACGACGAGATCGAAGAGCCCGCCACCGACCGGCGCATCAGGAGCCGCCTTGAGGAGAATGGGGAACTGCGAGACCGATCTCGGCACCGTCCCGGAAACCATCGTGACACCAGCGGGCAGGGCCGGCATCTCGACCTTCAGATCACCGGCCACCCCGCGGCGCGCGGTGTTCACGACCATGGCGTAATAGCCGCCCTGGGGCACGTTGAACTGCTTCATGTGCTGGAATTCGTTCCGGATCATCTCCGGCATCGTGACGTCGATGCCAGGAGGCGGCGAAATCGTCTCGATGCGGTAGACGAAATCGGCTCCGCCGCGCGAAAGCATGTCATTGATCCGCACGAAATAGGTCCCGTCGGCCGGAGCCTTGAAATCGACCCGGCTGTCCTTCGTGCCGTCGGCGTCGTCGCTCGACCCGAGCGAGCCCATCTTCTCGTTGTAAATGGTCAGGACCGGGTCCACCGGGGATCCGATCGAATTCGCGAAGACACGGAACTGGAAGGACTGGTCCTTCTTGGCGGTGAACTTGAAGAAATCGACATCCCCCTCCTGTTGGAGAATGCCGTTGAAGGCAAGCGGGAGGGCGCCCGCGACCGCCGCGGCCTCGGTGTGGGTGTTGTTCGGCTCCACTTCAAGAGCGTTCTCAAGAGGGCTGATCCGCACGTTGTTCGGCGATGGAGGAAGCAAGCCTTCATGAGCGGCGAAGACCCCGAAGGTGTCGTTGTCAGCCTTTTCGGGAAGCTTGATCTTCGCCTTGTAGGCCCCCTTCACATCACCCAGGAGGGAAAACTCCATCTCGGTGCCGGGTTTCCCCCCGGCAGGATAAATCCCGGTGGGACGGGGGAAATGGCCGATGTGGGCGCGGTAACGCCCCCGACCCTGATAGGCCGAGTCACGCACCTCGACGATGTAATCCCCGTCTTCCGGCGCCACGATGGAGAGGATCGACTCCTGCTTGAGGAGGGCCGAACCATCCGCCGACGCGATCTCGAAGCGGTCCTTGTTCAGGATCGAGACATAGGGATCGATCGCGATGTTCTGCGGGATATTGTTGATCCGCAGACCCTCCACCTCGACGGAGATGCGCTCGCCCTTCTTCACGCTGACGAGGTAGTAGTCCGTCTCCTCCGGCTTGGCTTCCGCCTCGATGGTGACATTCATCGGGATCTTCTGGGGAGCCGCGAAATCATCATTCGGCTCGACCTCGTCGTGATTGGGGAACTGCGAAACCCAGAAATTCCGGGCAAAGCTGATCCCGCTGCGGCAGCGCACCCGGAAATGATGTTCACCCAGACGGCAGTCAGGCGCGATCACCAGGGTCACCTCGACCTTCTTGTCATCGACCACCTTCAGGTCCTTGAAAGACATCCCCGGTTGATGGAAGAGGATTTCCTCGGCATCCGAGAGGCGGTTCCCCATCAGGGTGACCCTCACCTCCGAGCCAGCTTTGCCGCCACGGGGGATGGAAGTCGAGAAGTCGGGCGAAGCGGCGTTCAGAATCCCCCCGGATAAGACAAGTGCCGACAACCCGAAGGCCGCCAGCACTCGCCCGAAGAGAATTTTGGAAGCCGCACTCTGAAGATTCAGAATACGTTTCATTGCGGAAATGGATGGATCAAATCAGGCGGTGCGCTTTTCGATAATGTCTTCGATGACGTTGCCACCGTCGACGATTTCCATGGGGCGCGGCCCGGGGGCGATGAGCTCCTTGTCGGCGTTGATGCCGAGCTGGGCGTAGACGGTCTTCGCGAAAGACTCGACGCTGACCGGGTTCTCCTCGGGCTCGGCCGCGAGCGCGTCCGAACTGCCGTAGACATAACCACGCTTGATACCACCGCCGGCGAGCATCGTCGAGAAGACCTTGGGCCAGTGGTCGCGACCATCGGTCTTGTTGATCTTCGGCGTGCGGCCGAACTCGGAGGACACCATGACGAGGGTCGAATCGAGAAGTCCCCGATCGTCAAGATCGGTGAGGAGGGTGGCGAGAGCCTGGTCGAAGGCCGGCACCTGGCTGGCGATCCCCTGCTGGATGCGGTCGTGCATATCCCACGATCCGTAGGTGAGGGTGACGAGGCGCACGCCGGATTCGACGAGACGACGGGCGAGGAGCATGCGCATCCCGGCCTGGTTGCGGCCGTAGCGGTCTTTCATCTTCTCCTCCTCCTTCTGGAGATCGAAGGCCTCGCGCGCCTCGGCGGAGCCGATGAGGCTGTAGGCTTTCTGGTAGAAGCTGTCCATCGCGTCGATGTTGTCCGACTTCTCCATGTTGCGGAAGTGGCTGTCGACGGCCTCGAGGATGGTGCGGCGACGCTCGAAACGGGCATTGTCCACACCGCCGGGGAGGGTGAGGTCGCGGACGGTGAACCCTTTGTCGGCCACCGGGTCGCTGCCCACGGAGAACGGACCATACATCGAGCTGAGGTAGCCGGTACCGGCGAACTCGTTCGGCACGTTCGGGATGCAGACATACGGAGGAAGATTCTTCCGCGTGCCGAACTCATGGGAAATGACCGAGCCGAAGCTGGGATACTTGATCGCCGGGCTGGGGCGGTAGCCGGTGAACATGTTGTGGGTGCCACGCTCATGGGCCGCTTCGCCGTGCGTCATCGAGCGGATGATCGTCATCTTGTCGGCCACCTTCGCGAGGTGCTTGAAGTTCTCGCTGAACTGGATGCCGTCCACGTTCGTGTTGATCGCGTTGTAGGGACCACGGTACTCGACCGGCGCATAGGGCTTGGGATCCCACGTCTCCTGGTGAGCCGAACCGCCCGGGAGGTAGATGTGGATGATCGACTTCGCGACCCCTTCCTTCGACTCATAGAACTTGGCCTGGGCACGGGCCTCGACCTTGAGCAGTTCGGGGAGCGAAAGCCCGAGTCCGGCGGCGAAGCCGACTTGCATGAACTCACGGCGGTTCGCCATGCCATTGTTGAGGTATCCTGAGCAGCCTTTCATAATTGTTGATGCGTTTGCGTTGCGGTGGGGAAAGTTGGACTTCCGGAAACGGTATCACAAGAGACGCTTTCGCGTAGAACCGCTGTGCGGGAAAATCAGGGGGCCATTTCGGGCCATGCATCCGCCGCATTTTCGCGATACGATTCCGGAAGACGAAACCGGGGAAATATCGTATACTCGGGCGGGTTATCGAGGAAAATTTGCGGTCGGGGATGATCCCTTCCGGGTTCACGCAGTGCCGTCGCTCCCCCCGCAACCTCCGGTGCCCCCGATTCGACCCGCACCCACAAATGAAGAAACAACCTCATTTTGCCGCCGTCCTTATCGCCGCCCTCGGCACCGCATCCGCCCTCAACGGGGCCGATGAAGTTGCGAAAAAGACTTTCGCCGACGATGTCTTCCCCATCCTCGAGGCCAAGTGCGTGAACTGTCACAACACCGATGAAGCCAAGGGTGGCCTCGATCTCGCCAGCTACGGCGCAACCCTCAGTGGAGGATCAGGCGGTGCCGTGGTGGTCTCCGAAGATCCGAAGGGATCCCGCCTTTTCACCCTCTCGGCCCACATCGAGGAGCCCGTCATGCCGCCGCGGGGCACGAAGATGACCGACGCCGAGCTCAAGGTCGTCTCCGACTGGATCGCGGGCGGACTCCTCGAGACCAAGAATTCCAAGGCGAAGAAATCCGACAAGCCGAAGCTCGACCTCACGTCCGTCAGCGCCACCGGCAAACCGGACGGCCCGCCCGCGATGCCCGAACACCTCATCCTCGAGCCCTCGGTCGTCACCCCGCGCCCGAACGCCGTGCCCGCCCTCGCCCACAGCCCCTGGGCGCCCATTCTCGCCGTGGCCGGTCAGAAGCAGATTCTCCTCTATCATTCGGCCGACTTTGATCTGCTCGGAGTCCTCCCCTACCCCGAGGGATTCCCGCAGACCCTGAACTTCAGCCCCAACGGCGCCTACCTGTTCTGCGGTGGCGGCCGTGCCGGCAAGTCGGGCAACGTGGTCGCCTGGGACATCAAGACCGGCGAGCGCGTCATCGAGGTCGGCAAGGAGTTCGACATCGTCCTCGGCGCCGATGTCTCCCCCGACTTGAAACACGCCATCATGGGCGGTCCCGGCCGTGTCATCAAACTGTGGGATACGGTCAAGGGCGAGCAGATCAACGCCGTCAAGAAACACACCGATTGGCTCCTTTCGGCGGCCTACAGCCCCGATGGCGTGATTTATGCCACGGGCGACCGCAACGGCGGTCTTTATGTGTGGGAAGCCGCGACCGGCTACGAGTTCTACACGCTGAAAGGCCATACCCTCGGGGTGACCGACCTCGATTGGCGCATGGACGGCAATGTCCTCGCCTCGAGCAGCGAAGACGGCCAGGTCATCCTCTGGGAAATGAACAACGGCTCCCAGGTCAAGAAATGGGCGGCCCACAACGGCGGAGTCCAGGCCGTCGAATTCGCTCCCAACGGCAATCTCGTCACCGTCGGACGCGACAAGACCGTCAAGCTCTGGAAAGGCGACGGCACCGCGATCAAGACCATCAACGCCTCGGATGACATCGTCCTGAGCGTCGCCTTCAGCGAGGACAGCAAACGCGTCTTCAGCGGCGACATCTTCGGGAACATCAAGGCGTGGGATGCCGAGTCGGGCGTCGAACTCGCCCGCATCGATCCCAATCCTCCGCCGATCGACCAGCAGCTCGCCTATTCCGAAAAACGCATCGGCGAACTGACCGGGCAGCTGCCCAAGCTGGAAGAAGGCGTCAAGGCCGTCTCCGCCGAGCTCACCGCCGCCCGCAATGCCCTTGCCGAAGTCGACAAGACGATCGCCGCCGCGACACAGACGCGCGATGCTCAAAAAGCCCAGGTCGCGAAGCTCGACGGGGCCGTCAAGGCACTGGCACCAGAGGTGGAGAAACTCCAACAGGACGCCAACGCGAAAAATGCTTCGGTGAAATCGCTCACCGACACCCTCAGCGCGGCCACCGCCGCGCTCAAGCCGCAGCAGGACGAAGCCGCCCGCCTCCTCGCCGAGGCCGCCAAACAGGAAACAGGTCTGCAGGCGGCGAAAGCCGCCCTTGATGCCGCCAAGGCCGAAGCCGCCAAGCCCGTCCTCGAAGCCGCTCAAAAGACCCAGCACGACACTCTCGCCGCCGCCCACGCCGCCGCCGCGAAAGCCCGCGAGGCGTCGGATGCCCTCGTCGCCGCCAAGACCGGCGAACAAACCACCGCCGCGGGACAGCACGCCGAAGCCGTCAAGGTCTCGGCCGCCGCCGCCGCCAACGCCACCCAGGCCGCGACCGCCGCTGCCGCCGCGGACAAGGCGCTCGCCGACGCGAATACCGCCAAGACCCAGGCCGACGCCGCCCTTGCCGCCGCCTCCGCCAACGGCCAAACCCCTGACCCGGCCCTCGTCCAGGCGCGCGATGCCGCAAACGCCCGCGTCGCCGAGGCCACCAAAGGACGGGACGCCGCCGCCACCGCCCTCACCGCCGCCGCTGCGACGCGCGATCAAGCCTCCGGCGTCGTGAAGCAGGTCGAAGCCAAGGCTGCCGCCGCCAGCGCCGCCCTCGCCGCGGCGAAGCAGGATCAAGCCGTCAAAACCGACGCCCTCGCCAAGGCCGACGCCGCCTTCAAGCCCCTGCGGGACGCAGCGGCAGCCGGTGCCGCGCGCGTGCAGAAAGCGCAGGCCGATGTCAACGCGAGGACCGCCGCCTTCGCCCAGGCGGAGAAGGCGCGCAACGACGCCAAGACCGCTTCCGATCAAGCCGCCGCCAAGGTCGCCGCCACCAACGCGACCCTTGCGAAAGCCAAAACCGATCTCGCCGCCGCGCAAACCGCCGCCGCGGCCGCCAACGCCGCCCTCGCCGCGAAACAGAAAGAGCTGAACGACGCCCGCACCCAGCTCGCCGCCGCCCAGGCGGAAGCTAAGAAAGCCGAAGACGCTCTCGCCGCCGCTACCAAACAGAAAGAGGGCGCCGCGGCCAAGGTCGCCGCCGTCGTGGCGAAGGAAGCCGAGACGAAGAAGTCGATCGAGCAAGCCAAGAGCGAACTCGCCAGCACCCAGTTCCTCCAGCGCAAGTGGCAGGCCGCCGCGCTCAACCTCACCGCGCACAAGGAATCCGAGAACCTCGATGACATGACCGCCAAACTCGGCGACATGATGGAGGAGGAAACCGTCGCCAAGCAGGAGGCCGAGACCGCCGCCAAGGCGCGCGCCGAGGCCGAGACCACCCTTGCCAATGCGAAGAAGACCGTGGCCGAAGGCACCGCCGCCCTTCAGGACAAATCCACCAGCGTGCTCGAGCGCGCCCTCGCCCTCGTCTCCAGCCGTGCTGTCGCCGAGCTCCGTCAGGAGGCCATTCAGGAAACAACCGCCGCCGCCGTTGATTCCGGTATCGCCAGCGATCTCCCGGCCGATCCCGGAGCGATGCCCGAGACCACGGTGGAGAAAATCAAGGTCGCCGCCGAAACGCTCTCCTACAAGACTCCCGAGGAAATCGGCAACGAGGTCGCCAGCCTGAAGAACCGCCTCACCGAGCTTGAGCAATTCCTTTCCAGCACCTACGTCGAAGCGACCAAGACCAAGAGCACGGTCATGGCCGCCGACCAGGTCGCCCGGGAGACGCCCAAGGTCATCGAAGAGCGGACCAAGCTGGAGCAGGACGCCGCCCGCGAACTCGCCGAGGCCGAGGCCGAGCGCAAGCGCCAGGAAGAGGCCCTCGCCGCGCAGAAGCAGCGCATCGAGGAACTCCGGGCGAAGTACCTTGCGACGCTGCCGAAGCGCGAGGGGTGAAGGGTAAAGAGAATCGCGTCTCGTCAGCTCCACCCGCCCGATTGCCGGCGCGGGGACAGTGCAAGGTTGAATCACGTCACGTCAAGGACGTGCCACCATTCATTCCGACAGATACTCCCTTCCCCGTTTGTAGAGAGTCAACGCGATGGAATTGCGGGGCTTCTCGGTCATTTTCAATCGCTTCACGCTGTGCCAGCTCGATGTGGTTCTCGCGAAGCCATAAGCCGAATTCGGAGCAAAGCGATTGGTCTTCACCTCGACGAATCGGTCGCCCTCCTTGACGTGGAAAGTGGTCCCCAGATGCAGCTGGCTCTCATCCTCCGGGAGGTAGAATTGCATCGTCGCCACCTTGTCCGCGATGTCGGGATGGACGCCGATCGCGTATCCGCCGAAGTCGCGATAGAGGATTGGCACCGGCATGACCTCGATGCCGGGTGGGATCGTCCTCGAGAACCGTCCCAGAATCGCCGCCGTCAGCCTTGGGTCGGTGAGCACGGAGTGTAGGTCCGTCCAGACGTCCCGGATCACCACCGGCAATCCGGCGACCGTCCGCTCGTTCAAATCGAGGAGGATTCTCGTCGGTGCCCCATCACGACCGGTTGCTTCACGATGCTTGAGCGGGTGATAGCATTCGTCGGGCGGCAGGTGGGCGAGGATGGATCCGTAAAGTTCGTTCGGGAAGACATCCGAGAGATAGAAGTTCTCACACGGAACGCCATCGATCGTGGCTGCCTCGATTCTCCCGACAAGATGACGTATCGTCTCTTCGATCATGG
>JALRFZ010000791.1 GCA_023253615.1 Verrucomicrobiales bacterium
TTGCGCAGGCGACCCGCTTCAGCGCCGACGCCTCGCACGAATTGAAAACTCCGCTCGCTGTGATGCAGGCGACCCTCGAGCGGGCCCTCCGCGACCACCCGGAGGACGAGGCGACCCAGTCCCTCATCTCCCAGCTCCTCGAGCAGACCGGCCGGCAGCGGGCCATCCTCGAAAGTCTCCTCCTGCTCTCGCGCGCGGATGCCGGCCGGCTCGAAATCAGTTCCGAGACGATTGACCTCAGCGCCCTGCTCGAGACCTGGTTAGAAGACGCGAGCCTGCTCGCCGAGGAGCGTGGCATCACCGTGAAGAGCGAGATCGAACCCGGCCTCTCGACGGAAGCCGATCCGGTGCTGCTCCAGCGCGTCGCGCACAATCTCTTCTCCAATGCCGTGAGATATAATCACGACGACGGGGAGATCGTGTGTCGGTTGTTTTGTCAGGATGATGGGATCGTGTGGACCGTGGCCAACACGGGCGAACCCGTGCCCGAGGCCGATCGTGAGCGGGTGTTCGAGCGCTTTTTCCGCAGCCAGTCGGCGCGCGAGGGCGAGGCCGGCATGGGGCTCGGCCTGAGCCTCGTCCGTGAAATCATCGCCGCGCACGGCGGGGAGATCCATTTTGGCATCGACGCGGCGGGAAGGAACGAGGTGCGGGTGAGGCTTCGTTCCGCGACCGGATCCGGAGCGGGCTAAACTCGCGCCGGAGCGATGTTGGCATTTCGGTGAAAGACGTTTTCGGGATCGTGCTTCGCCTTGAGGGCGAGGAGGCGGTCGTGATTGACGCCGAAGAGCGAAGGCGAACCGGCCGATGTCTCGTAGGTTTGGTAGTTGGCGTAGAGCCGATCGTTCGACGCCGGGCGCAGTTGGCGCAGCCATTCCTCACCCCAGGCAAAGCGCTTTTCGTTGTTCTTGGGATCGGTCCAGTTGTAGGCGGCGCGGAGATGGATGGAGTGGGCCTGACGATGGGGAAAGGCGGTCGCCTCCGGCGCGATGCGGCAGACCTGGCCATGCATGTAGTGGCTCAGGCCGAAGACGACATCGGGAGTCGCCCGGGCGAGCTGGTCGACATAGACCTCGATGACGTCGTCGCTGATGCGCTCACGGTAAACCGTCTGGATGGCTCGGAAGGCGGGCGCCGGGCCGCTGCCGGGATTGGTGGCGGCGGCCCTTTCGGCGAGCGTGGCATAGGTCTGGCGCGAGAAAGACTCCTTGGTCGTCGGGGCGAGGGAACGGAATTGCTTCAAGAGATGCTCCGCTTCGGTCTCTGGTCCGCTATGGCAAAAACTCACGAAGAGGCCGCGCTCGCCGTTGGTGAGATTCAGGGTGGCCTGGAAACCGTCGGGGGCGTCGTGCAGGATCTCGCGGAAGCCTCGCAGCACGGCGCGGGCATCGCGGACGGCGAAGTGTAGATCACCACCGAGGACGGGACCGATGGTTTGCAACTGCGCCTCGAAGGAGGTGGTGACCCCGAAATTCGCTCCGGCCCCGCGCAAGGCCCAGAAGAGGTCGGGATCGGTCTCGCCATTCACCTCGACGGTTTTGGCCTCGGCATTGACGAGCCGGGCGGAGACGAGGTTGTCGCAGCAGGCCCCGAAGAGTCCCGAGAGCCACCCGAGTCCACCACCCAGAATGACGCCGGTCGCGCCCACTCCGGGGCATTGGCCGAGGACGGGGACGAGACCGTGTTCGCCAGCGGCGCGGGCCAGTTCGCCTCCCAGGACACCGGCTTGGGCGCGGACAAGGCGGCGTTCGGGATCGATCGTGATCTCTTTGAGAGGCGAAAGATCGATCACGATTCCGTCGGAGCTCCCCCAGGCAAGGTGACTGTGCCCGCCGGACCGGACCGCGATCTCCAATCCGTGCTCCCGGGCAAAAGCGACGGCCCGGACGGCGTCTTCTTCGGCCCCGCATCGCACGACGGCGATCGGATGGCGTTCGGTCCGAGGGTTCCAGTAGAAGACGCGTTTCGCCGATTCGTAGGCCTCGTCGCCGGGGACGATGAGTTGGCCTTTCAGACCCGCGCGGAGCCGGGTGAGGTCAACGTTGGTGTCGGCGGCCTTCAACACCCCGAGTCCGGCAGTGAGCGCGGCGCTGCGTCGGATGAATTGGCGGCGGGTGGCGGTGTTCATGGGGGGAGAGAGGAATCAAGGAAGATTGGCCGGAAGGAGGGAACGGTGCCGACTTGGCGCGATCTCGGGTCTCACGGCGACGGGTCAAATTGTGTCGAGGCTGAGCCGGGGCGCTCTCCCGAGTTGGGGCAAGAGGCTGTGATTGTCGAGTCCGAAGTGCCGCTCGCTTTCATTCATCGCAGGCTGACTTCTTCTTGCCGCCGCGAGCGTTTCCGCCACGGACGCCGGATCGGCGAGGCTGGGAAAGAGCGGCCCAAGCAATCCCTGGAGTGCGGGGTCGAGCAGGGCCGTATCGGTCTGGAAGAGGGCGATGCCATCGACGCCTTCGTCATAATTGCGGGCGATCCGCTCCAGAAAGGCACGTGCATTGGCCTTCACGCCCTTGCCGGGAACGGTGTTGGCGCCGCCGTGGATTTTCATGCCATGGGCACGGGCGAGTTCCACGTAGGGTTTGGCGGTGTCGGGGTAATCGAAGTCCCAGATCCAGAGCGGATCGAGTGCGATTTCATCGATCCAGCCCTCCTTCAGCCAGGTTCGGAGGTCGAGGCCCTCCATCAGGTTCAGGTCGAAGGTCGCCTCGGGGATGCGGACGAGAACGGGCACCGGGCGACCGGATTCCTGCTCGACTTTCCGGAGTCCCGCGCGGAGGTCGCCCATGAAGAGATTGACGAAGTCGCAGCGATGCTGGGCCCAGGCGAGAAACTCCGGGGAACCGACGGCCATCCCGCGTGGATCTTGTCGTCCCGCCTTCATCCAGGGATCAAGGAGTTGGGGATGATAGCGGGCAATGGGCGGCTGTCGGCAGAAGTCGAGGCAAAGACCGTGAGCGCCGATCCGGGCCACCTCCAGCAGGATGGCGATCCGTTCGGCGCGGTATTCGGGGATGGCGAAGCTGACCTTCGTGCCATCAACCTGGCCGCCCCGCTGGCGTTCCATCCATTCGGGATGTTCGGCGATGTATCGGGAACGCAGGCCGCCGCCGAGGGCGTCGCCGTAGTGACGGTTCATCCCGAGCCGCCCGTAAATGACCATGTCGTGTTCGGCCGCAAACACGAGCGCGGCGCGCAGGGAGCATTCGTGGCGAAAGGAATCGCCAATGACCTGGGTTTCCGGCCGCGTATCGCCGTCATATCGGGTCGAAGTGGCCAGCGAACTGTGATAATCCAGGGTGCTGCGCCCGAGCGCCCACAGGACATGGTTGATCCCGTGATCGAGATGGGCCTGCAGGCAGTCCGCGGAGTCATGGCCGCTCGTTGCCTGTCGTTCGTAGAGCCATTGCCAGAGTTCCGCGATGCCCCAGACGGTTTTGGTGGCCTCCATGGCAGGCAGGGCGGCGGGCATCAGTGACGCGGCCACGACCCCCGTGGTACTGGTGAGGAGCTGGCGGCGGTTCATGGATTCCGGGGGCGGGGGAGGTGCTCCAACTTCGGCACCGACACTCATCGTGCCGGCATGAAACCTTGCAAAGGCACGAGAACGCGGTTCCGATTCTTTCAACCTTGTAATCCAGCTGTCATGCGGACGACATCAACGGGAGGTTCATTGATTCATGACCCCAATCACGCGCCTCTTCGTTGTGCTCCTCCCGTTTCTCGCGGGCGTTTTCGCCTCCGCCGCCCCGGTCGAGCGGCCGAACCTCCTCTTCATCCTCTCGGATGACCAGGATTGGACCGGCCTTTCCGTCCGGATGCACCCGGATCTGCCGAACTCGGCGAGCGATTTTTATCGCACGCCGAATCTGGAAAAGTTCGCCGCCCAGGGGATGCGCTTCAGCGCGGCCTATGCTCCGGCGCCGGTCTGTTCGCCGACCCGGATCAGCTTGCAAACGGGGATGAGCCCCGCGAAACTCGGCTGGACCAAGGCCGCTCCCGCCGAGGATGGGCACCGGCTCATCGAGGGAGCGAACCGCAAATCAATCCGCCCTGAAGAAACCACCATCGCCGAGATGCTGAAGGGGGCGGGCTACGCGACGGCGCACTACGGCAAATGGCATCTCGCCGGTGGCGGCCCGGAGGCGAACGGCTACGACGAAAGCGACGGCGACACGGGCAACCGCGACGCCGACGCCCACGTCGACCCGAATCCGGTCGACCTCTTCGGCATGACGGAGCGGGCCACGGCCTTCATGGAGAAGCACAAGCAGGCCGGGAAGCCGTTTTTCATTCAGATGTCCTACTATGCGCTGCACTTGCCGGAGAACGCCCTCAAGGCAACGCGCGCCTTTTACGACGCCCAGCCTCCCGGGGCGATGCATTCGGACCCGGCTCGCGCCGCGATCACGACCGATCTCGACACGGCTGTGGGGCGTTTGTTAGAGTCGCTCGACCGCCTCGGGCTCGCGGAGAACACCTATGTGATTTACATGTCTGACAACGGCGCGGGCGGCGGCGGCAAGGGTGGAGCGCGTCCGCTCTCGGCGGGCAAAGGTGGCGTCTGGGAGGGCGGAATCCGCGTGCCTCTGATCGTGCGCGGCCCCGGCATCGCGGCGAATTCGTGGTGCCACCAGCGCGTCGTCGGCTACGACTTTTTCCCCACCTTCTGCCGGTGGGCCGGAGTGAAGGAAGCCTTGCCCGAGGGCCTCGAGGGTGGTGACCTTTCGCCCCTGCTCTTCGAAGGGAGCCGCGAACCGGTGCGCCGGGCGCGCGAGGAGATGATCTTTCACTTCCCGCATTACCAGGGCGATACCCCGCATTCGGCCATCCTCTTGGGCGACTACAAACTCCTGCATTTCTACGAGACGGGGGAGACGCGGCTCTTCAACCTCGCCGAAGACCTCGCGGAACGGAATGACCTGACTGCGTCGCAACCGAAGGTCGCGACGGATTTGAAGCAACGGCTCGAGACCTATCTGGCCGATGTCGGGGCCTCCATGCCCCGCCCGAACCCGGACTTTGATCCCGCGAAGGAGCCGGCCGGAAAAGGTGGAGGCAAAGGAGGCAAGGGCGGTGGTGGCATGGGTGGGGGAAAAGGCGGGAAAGGAAAGGGGAAACAGGCGATGAATGATGCCGGGGGCGAGAATGATGCCCCGGCCCCGGCTCCCGTTCCGCAACCGGGGATGAAGAAGGGGAGTTATTTCGAAATCGGTGAGACGATCGAGCGCCGCATGGAAGAGAATGGCGGTGCCGAGCCGGGATCGGCTGGGCCGGCCCCGACCCCGGCTTCCGAACGTCCCGTTCAGCCGCCGTCGGAGCCCATGGCCGAGCCGGAGCGCCCGCGGGGTGGTGGTGGTCTTAGTGCCCTGCTCGTGGCCCTTGATCGCGATGGAGATCGCGAACTTTCCTCCGAGGAAATGGCCGTGGCCGCCGAGGCACTCCTTTCCCTCGACTCCAACAAGTCCGGTCAACTGGAACCCGGGGAAATCATTGCCTCGCTCTCTCGAGGTCCTGCTTCGGAGGGCGGGCCGATGGCATCGCGCGAGGAGACCGGCTCCTCGACTCCCCTTGCTCCCGCGCCTGCCGCAGGCGGCCTTGCGGCCGGGTGGATCGCGGGTCGGGTCGGAGAGCTTGACCTCAACGGGGACGGCAGCGTGGGCCGAGCGGAACTGATGGATCAGGCCCGCACCGCGTTTGCCGCGTTCGATGCCGACGGGAACGGGGTGTTGAAACCGGAGGAGTATTCCGGACGCCAACCCAGGTCTCCCGTGGCCGGGTATCTCACCGGAAAAGCGGAGACGATCGATGCCGACGGAAACCGCTGGCTCAGTGCGGGAGAGTTTGCCGCCGCACTTGGCCGGGAGTTTGAGTCAGCGGATGCGAACCGGGATGGCCGGGTATCCGAGTCGGATTCGATTCCGGCAGAATCAAACGGGAGGCCTGCGTCTTCGCCGCCAACCGCCACGGCTCCCGCAAGCGAGGCGCGGCCGCCCGCCGGTCGCGCCCCGATGTCAGCGAGCCGCCCGTCTACTGCACGATCGGCGACGACCATCGCACCCAACGTCGTCCTCTTCCTTATCGATGACATGGGCTGGCGCGACGTCGGGTTTGCCGGCAATCCGCACATCGACACGCCGAACTGCGACCGTCTCGCCCGCGAGGGCATGGTTTTCACCCAGGCTTATGCAAGCGCGCCGAACTGCGCTCCGACCCGGGCTTGTCTCATGAGCGGGCAATACACCCCGCGTCACGGCGTCTACACCGTCGTGGACGAACGCCACCTCCCGGGTTCGCCCCATCACAAGATCCTCGCGACGGAGAGCAGCGCCGCGCTGCCGACCGAGTCGGTCACGATCGCCGAATCCCTCCGCGCCGGGGGCTATGCCACGGGCATGATCGGCATGTGGAATCTGGGGCGTGGCAACAGCGGACCGTTCACTCCGACGGGTCAGGGGTTCGAGGTCTTCAAGGAACCGAAGAGCCTCGGATTCGAGAAGGACGCCTACCAGCGCGCCGACGGTGCCTATCTCAGCGACGAGTTCACCACCGCGGGCATCGAATGGATGGAGGCCAACCGCGACCGCCCCTTCTTCCTCTACCTGGCCTATCACGATGTTCATGCGCCTTATGATCCCAAGCCGGAGTTGGCCGAAAAGTATCGGAAGAAAGCCGTCGAGCTCGGCGTGGAGATCGATGCCGACCACGCCGCGACGGTCGAAGCCCTCGACCAGAACGTCGGGCGCATCCTCGACTATCTCTACGAGCACGGGCTCGCCGAAAACACGATCGTCCTCTTCACCTCGGACAATGGAGGCACCCGCCAATACACCGCTCCGCTGAATTCCGGGAAGGGCTCGCTCTACGAGGGCGGGATCCGGGTGCCCTTCGTCATCCGTGGTCCGGGCATTCGCGCGGGAGCGGAAAGCACCGAGCCGATCCTGAGCATGGACGTCTATCCGACCCTGCTCGACTTCGCCGGACTCCCCGCACCGGAGCCCCACAAGCTCGATGGCATGAGTCTGCGGCCCCTGCTGTCCGGAGCGGGCGGATCACTCGGGCGCGAACGGGTCTTCTGGCATTTCCCGTGTTATGTGGGAGGAGGCAGTCCCAGCAGTGCGATGCGCCAGGGCGACTGGAAGATCATCGAGTTTTTCGAAAGCCAGACGGTCGAGATCTACGACCTCTCGAAAGACCCCGGGGAACAGAACGACCGCAGTGCCTCGATGCCCGGCAAAGCGAAAGAGCTCGCTGAGGCTCTCCACGCCTGGCAGGAGGATACCGGGGCTCCGCGGCCGACCGGGGCGAACCCGAACTACGATCCCTCGGTGCAGGCGGAGCGCGGCAAGGGCGGTGGTGGCAAAGGAGGGGGAGGAGGAGGCGGAAAGCGGCCGAAGTGAAGTGGTCCCTCGATGTCTCCGTTTCAACCCCGCTTCCGATACGCCGCGGGCGTCAGTCCCATGTGACGGCGGAAGTGCTGGGTGAAGGCGCTCTGGTCGCAGAAGCCGAAGTCGAGGGCGATCTCGGCGATGGGTTTGTCGCCCGAACGCAGCACCTCGCAGGCGGCCTGGATGCGGGTCTTGATGAGGAAGGTGCGGGGATTGGTGCCGAAGACTTCGCGGAAGCGGCGGTTGAACTGGCGCACCGACATGCCGGTGCGTTTGGCGAGGTCGGTGAGGTTGACGGGATCGTGGAAATGTTCGCGCAGGTAGGTGACGGCCCGGTCGATCTGCTGGTGGGGGACAAAGGCGGTCTTGCGTCCCGTGTAGCTCTGCACCGTGCCCATCACGCCGATGACGGAGCCGTTGCGGCCGAGGACGGGGAACTTGTTCGTGAAATACCAGTCGGGCAGTCCCTGACGGTTGAAGAAAAGCTCGACGATCTTCAGCTTCGGCTTGCCCGTGGCGAGGACCTGCTCGTCGTCGTCGCGGAACTTGCGGGCCAGTTGTTCGGGAAAGAGCTCGAAGTCGTTTCTGCCGATCACGTCGCCTTCGCTCTTCGCCCCGAGCCGCTCCCAGAAAGCCCGGTTTGCGGCGACGAGGCGGAAGTCGCGGTTCTTGGCAAAAAACGAGACCCCGGGAAGATGATCAAAGAGCACCTCGAAATGGCTCGAGGGTGATATTTGGAGCAGGAACTCGGACTTGAGGGTTTCCGCGGGAGTCATGCGGTGGAGTGATGGAGTAGCGGAGTATTGGAGGAACGGGAACACGAAGGGCGATCAAAGATCAACTCCCGTAATTCCAAACTCCATCACTCCGGATCCCCCCGTCACTTCTGCAGGATCACCTGCACCGCGTCGATGTGGGCGTTGCCATCCGCGCCGACGTTGCTGACGACGACGGCCCCGGGCTTGCCGGCCTCGAAGCGGTAGACGCCGAGGCCGTAGAAGCCTTTCGCGAGGGGAGGGGCGATGCGCTGGTTCACCGGAATGGTCTTTTCGCCATCCACGGAGATCACGGTGACCGGGGTCTTGGACGAGCGGTTCTCGTGGGCCTGGTGGGAGATGCGCACCTCGTAGTCGCCGCTCTCGGGCACGGTGAACTCGAAACGGGCGGTCGCCGCCTTGTCGGAGCCGGCGGCGGCCGGGCTGGCGTAGTGGTAGCCGTTCTCGACATGCTGCTTCAGGCCTTCGCCATGGGTCCAGGTGCCGGTGAGTTTGGCTTCGGCGTCATCGATGACGATGCCGTCGAGCTGGTTGCGGGGCACCCACTCCATCTCGGGCTCGCCGAGTTCGGGGAGGCTGGGATCGACGGCGAACCCGCCATCGAGACTGGTCCGGCGCATGTTGCCGGGCAGGCGCATCAGCTCGACGAGCTCATCGAGGTGCTGGTAGTAGACTTCGCGCGGCGTCACGTCGTGCTTCGCACAGATCGCGGCGGCCTTGCCGACGACGACACCCATCATGCCGCAGGTCTTCATCACGCGGATGGTGCCGAGGGCCTCGTGGGTGACGCTGACGTTCCGCCCGGCCATGAAGAGGTTCTCGATGTTGCGCGAGTAGAAGCAGCGGTAGGGCACGGCGTAGCCCTTCTTGCGGTCGACGCCCTTGCCGTGGACGGCGATGGAAATGAAGGGGTTCTCGGGGAACTTCTTCTCGTACTGCTCGGCGGGGTAGTGGAGGTCGATCGACCAGGTCGTGAGCACGCAGCCGTCCGGGAACGGCTTTTTCGTGACGATGTCCTCTTCGGTGAGGATGACGTCGCCGAGGAGCTGCAGGGTCTCGCGGGTGCCGCCGATATAGGCCATCCAGGTGAGGTGGGCGTTCTTGTGGCCCTGCATCGCGGGGTCGTAGCGGTCGTAGACTCCCTTGTTCTTGATCGCGTTCCAGGCGCCGAAGCCGGCGAGATGGTTCCAGTCGCGGATCTCCTCGAGGTCGAGCAGGGGATGTTTGTCATAACCGCTCTCCCAGAACCATTCGGCGTGGAATTTCTTGGGGTAGGGGAAATCGCCCTCTTCCATATTCAAGGCCCAGGGGGTCTCGGGGAAACTCTGGGGAGTTTCGGCGTTCTCCCAGGTCCACATGTTCGACATGCCCATGCGGCCGCCGTCGATCATCTCATGGTCGGCACCGGCCATCAGACCGATGGTGCCGTGCCCGGTGGCGTCACAGAAGGTCCGGGCGGTGAAGCGGCGCAAGGCCCCGGTGCGGGTGTCGAAGGCGTGGACGGCCCCGATCTTCGTCGGCGACTCCATTTCCACCTTGTAGGCGTGATGGTTGAGGAAAAGCCCGATGTTTTTCTCGGCGGTGACGATGTTGTGTTTCTTCCCGTCTTCGAATTCCTCGTAGCTGCCGGGGGAGCGCGAGGCATCGTCCTCGAATTCGCGGACAATGTCGCCGACGGGATAGAGGCCCGGGGGGGTGTTGCCCATCGCCCAGACGCGCACCTCGGAGGATCCGTTGCCACCGAGGACGGGACGGTTCTGGATGAGGGCGACCTTCAGCCCCATTCTCGCAGCGGAGATCGCCCCGCAGGCTCCGGAGTAACCTCCGCCGACAAACACGATATCGAAGGGGCCCTCGGTCGTGGCTTCTTCCGGAATCCCGAGCATGGTGCGGCGCCAGGCGGGCAGCACCTCGCTGGAATTGTCAGGGACGAAGGCGGGGTCTTTTGAAAAGAGGATCGCATCGCAGCGGCCGTTGAAACCGGTGAGGTCGGAAAGGGCGACGGTCGTCTTGACCTCGGAGATGTTCACGGTGCCCCCGTCTTCCCAATGCCATTTGTCGCCGACCTTGCCGAACTCGTGGGCGACGGGCTGCCCGCCCACCTTGACCTGGAAGCGTCCCGGAGCGGCCTTGGCATCGACGGTGTCGCCGAATTTCTCCACCCAGTTCTTGGTGCGCACCCAGATCTTGTATTCGCCGGTGGCGGGAAAGGTGACCTCGGTGGTCGCGTCCGCGACAGGTTTGCCGAGCCCGTGGGCAAGGAGGTAGGGGGATCCCATCACCTCGATGAACTGGGTGTCGAGGTGCCAGCCGCCGGGTTGCGTGAACGATTCCGCCTCGACCAGCACTTGCTGTGCGGAGAGCGAGAGAGGCAGGGCCAGGGCCGCGAGAAACAGGGGGGATTTCATCCTCCCAATGTGGGGTGTCGTTGGGAAAATTCCACCATCGATTCCGCGCGCTTGCGGCAAACGAGTCGTGTCCAGTTTTCCGCGAACAGGAATCACGGTTGTAAGGTGGAGGGAAGATTCTTCTAAAAATTATTTGAATTTTTAAAAAATAATTACAAATTTTAAGAATTATTTTAAATCTGCGAATCATTTTGGATAATTCCATAAAAGGCGCGTGCAAGCTTGCCTTCCTGCTGGTCCTGTCGGGGGCGATCGGGGACGTGATGGCTTATACCGAAGGGGAGGTGCGCAGTGCCGCGGTGGAAATGCGGGCAACGGTCTCGGCCGCCGTGCCACGCGTGACCTTGCAGTGGAACGCGAGTCCTTATCCGGTCACGAACCAGACGGTCTCCCGCCGTCTTCCCGGTGCGGCCGACTGGGAATTCACAAGCTCGCTTTCACCCACCGCCGTGAGTTGGGCGGACACGACCGCCGCGCACCAGACCCTGTATGAATACCGCGTCGAGAGGGTTCACAATTCTCCGCTCGGTGCCGTCGCGGAAGGTTGGATCTGGGCGGGGGCGGAGGTGTCGGCGGTCGAGGACCGTGGGAGGCTCATTCTGGCCGTGGACGCGACGATGGCCGGGCCCTTGGCGGATGAACTGCACCGGCTCGTGAGCGACCTCACCGGAGATGGTTGGGAAGTGGTGCGAACCGATATCTCCAGAGCCGCGACTCCGATCCAGGCACGGGATGCGATCCGGGGCTGGTATGCGGTCGATCCCGGCCGGACCCGCGCGGTGTTGTTGTTCGGTCATCTCCCGGTTCCCTACTCGGGGATCGTCTGTCCCGACGGTCACTGGGATCCGCCTCCGATGGCCCACCACCGCGGGGCCTGGCCGGTTTATCTCAACAGCCCGATCCAGCCCGAGCAGATCACCACCGTGTTTGAGTGGGCGACCGGAGGGGACGCTGCGGCGGCCGTGGGAGTCGCCTTTGCCGCGCGAGAGCGATTCAGCTGAGGGATGCCTCAGCGGCGGTGCACCTCCAAATCGACGATCTTGTAAGTGCCTCCGACATCCTGGAAATAAACGCGCGCCCAGCCGCCGTTGAACTGCATCAACATCTTGTCGTCGTAGTAGGGGATGTTGCCGCGGTGCGGAAGATCCCAGTTGAGTTTGGCCACCGCCTGCGGAGTCGCCAACTGCAGCGCCATGTTCCGATCGAGCCGGATGTAGGCCGTGAGAAAACGCAGGGCGACATCGTGTTTCGTCAGCGGGGTGAGAGCGGTGGGTTGGCTTCCGGATCGGGAGGAACCGGTGCTGCCAAGGCCCGAGGAGAGACCGGTCGAGGTGGTCTCCACGCAAGAGCTGAGAAAAGTCGCGGTGAGGCAAAAGAGGATCGCTAGGAAACGCAGGGGCGTGTTCATGGGGGAGAGGGATGATTCGATCCTAAACCATTTCCCTTGGCAGGTCCAATCTTCCGATGTTCCCGAGTGACGCGTCTCGCACCGTTCGTGGGTTGACTTACCCCCGTCCTTCGCGGACCTTCGGCGCGCTCTTGTGGAGCGAATTTCAGTCCCACCCCATCGCATGAAAACTCCCGCCCGTCTCTTCATCACCGCCCTCGTTTTCGCCGGATCGCTTCTCTCCGCGCAAGCCGGTCCCAAAGTCCTCGTCAAGACCAGTCAAGGCGACATCACGATCGAGTTGAACGAGGAAAAAGCCCCCGGGACGGTGAAGAACTTCCTCGCCTACGTGAACGAGGGCTTTTTCGACAACACCGTCTTTCACCGGGTCATCCAGGATTTCATGATCCAAGGAGGCGGCTTTGCCCTTAAGGAAGACGGCACGATCGAGCAGAAGGAAACGAAAGCTCCGATCCAGAACGAGGCCAAGAATGGTCTGAAAAACAAGAAGGGCACCATCGCAATGGCCCGCACCCCTGACCCGCACAGCGCCACGGCCCAGTTTTTCATCAATCACAAGGACAACGACTTCCTCGACTTCCCCTCTTCCGATGGATGGGGTTACGCCGTCTTCGGCGAAGTGGTGGCCGGTATCGAGGTCGTCGATAAAATTGCGGCCGTGGCTACCGGGCCGCAGAACGTGCCGAACGAAAACGTCGTCATCCAGTCGATCAAGGTCGTCACCGAATAATTTCCAACACCCGCTTCCCACCCCTTTATGAGTGATACCCCCGCAGCCCTCCCCCGCGTCTTTTTCGACATGACCGCCGGAGGCGAACCACTGGGCCGGATTGTGATCGAACTGCGTTCCGACGTGGTTCCCAAGACGGCGGAAAATTTCCGGGCGATCTGCACCGGTGAAAAAGGACTCAGCTACAAAGGCAGCCCCTTCCACCGCGTCATCCCCGACTTCATGTGCCAGGGTGGCGACATCACCCGCGGCGACGGCACCGGCGGCCAGTCGATCTACGGCCGCCGCTTCGAGGATGAGAATTTCCAGCTCAAGCACACCGAGCCCGGCATCCTCAGCATGGCCAACGCCGGCCCGAACACGAACGGCTCGCAGTTCTTCATCACCACGGCGGTGACGGAGTGGCTCGACGGGGCGCACGTCGTCTTTGGCAAGGTCGTCGAGGGATTGGATGTCGTGAAAACGATCGAAGGTCTCGGCAGCCGCAGCGGCCGCACTTCCAAGGAGATCATCGTCGCCGATTGCGGCCAGCTCTGATCGATTCTCCACCAACGAATTCACGAAAGCCGCCCCGGACGATCGCGCCGCGGGCGGCTTTTTTCTGGAACCCGTCCATGAAACCTCTGCTCGATGCCGCCATCATCGGATCGGGTCCGAACGGACTCGCCGCCGCCGTGGCGCTGGCGCGCGAGGGGTATTCGGTGGTCGTCTACGAGAGTGGCCCTGAGCCGGGAGGCGGCGCCCGCACCCGCGAACTGACCCTGCCGGGCTTCCACCACGACGTCTGTTCGGCGATCCATCCGATGGGTGTGGCTTCGCCCTTTTTCCGGATGCTGGAATTGGAGCGGCATGGCCTGGAATGGATCCACCCCGGTCTCCCGCTCGCGCATCCGCTGGATGGCGGTCGGGCGGTGGTGATGGATCGGTCCATCGAGGCGACCGCCGCTCAGTTTTCAGCAGGTTCCGCCCGGGCGTATCGGAGGCTCTTCGCTCCCTTGCTGCCGAAATTCGGGGACTTGCTCGAAGACCTCCTCGCGCCGCCGCAGGTGCCGCGACACGCTCTCTCGATGATGGCCTTCGGTCTGCGCATCCTTCCCTCGACCTTGGCCGCGGCACGCTCGTGGTTCGATGACGAAGGGGCCCGCGCCCTCCTTGCCGGCAATGCCGCGCACTCCGTCCTGCCGCTCGATCGACTGATTTCGACCCAGGCGATCGGCCTGATGCTGATGCTCGCGGGGCACGCCGGAGGCTGGCCGCTCGCGAAAGGCGGATCCGCGGCGATCGTGGCCGCCTTGGTTGCCGAGTTGGAGAGCCGCGGGGGCAGAATTGAAACGGGACATCGCATCGACTCACTACGCGATTTACCGCCGGCGCGGACCTATCTCTTCGATACGACTCCGTCGGCTCTCGTTCGCATCGCGGGGCCGGCCTTGCCCGCCTCGTTCGGCAAACGTCTCCTCCGCTTCCGCCACGGACCGGGTGTTTTCAAGATCGACTATGCTCTTTCCGGTCCCGTGCCTTGGGAGGCCGAAGCCTGCCGCCGGGCGGGCACGGTCCATCTCGGGGGCACCCTCGATGAGATCACCCGCGCCGAACGCGAAGCGTTTCATGGGATCCATCCCGACCGGCCTTTCGTGCTCACCGCCCAGCAGAGCCTTTTCGATCCGACGCGGTCGCCGGAGGGAAAACACACCTTCTGGGCCTATTGCCATGTGCCCGCCGGATCGACCTTTGACATGACCGCCCGCATCGAGGCACAGATCGAGCGGTTCGCGCCGGGCTTCCGCGATCTCGTGCTCGCCCGGCACACGATGAACTGCGCCGACTACGAGCGTTACAATCCCAACCTCATCGGAGGCGACATCGTCGGCGGCATCACCGATTGGCGGCAGTTGCTGACTCGTCCCGTCGTCAGCCTGAAGCCGCACGCCACGCCCAATCCCACGCTCTTTTTATGCTCCGCTTCCACGCCTCCTGGCGGGGGAGTGCATGGCATGTGCGGCTACTGGGCCGCCCGGGAGGCGATCGCCCGATTGAATGGCGTCCGTTAAAAGACCCCCGGCAGCGAACCGAAGCCGACGAGGCTCTTCTGGTATCCGGAGGAGAGCTTGAAGATATCCACCCCGCTGCCGTGCAGTCCCGTCTTGCTCTTGCCGCGCGCGCCGAACATGTAGTGGGTCCCGTCCCCGCCCTGGCCGAGATAAATCATCACGTGCGAAACCTTGTGGCCCGAATCGTAGGTGCCACCCCAGAAAATAAGGTCGCCCGGCTTGATCCCTTTCCGCCCGCCCATGTGATCGGGGATCGACTTGGCATGTTTCAGCGTGCGGGCTTTTCGCAGCCAGGCATACTGATCGTAGCTCGTCCTCGGCATGTCCGGAAAGCCGATGTCGGAAAGGAGGAATTTCATCGTTCCCGAGCAATCGAGGCCGCCTTCGCTCGGATGATCGCCGCCGAAGACGTAGGGCAGCCCGAATTTCGAAATGTGCTCGGCGCGCTCGCGGATCACGTCGTCGGCGGACAGGGGCCTGATGGCGCGGAAGACATCGAGGCGGCGGTCGCCGATCGGGTCATCGCTCGCGCCGGGAGGCTCCATGAGCACCAGGGCGAGCACCTGGAGCAGGTGCGGCGGCTGATGCAAAACGCCCGCCTGCTCGAGGAGAACCATCCGCCGGCGGTGATCCCGCCGCTCGGCGACGAGCCGGAGGGCACGGCGGCCGGTCCGAACGGCCGCTGGCGGGCGCTCTACCCC
>JALRFZ010000800.1 GCA_023253615.1 Verrucomicrobiales bacterium
TGCCGAATTCCGCCTCCATCCGTGGCTTGGGATCGAAGAGATCCATCTGCGAGGGAGCGCCGGATTGGAAGAGGTAGATGACACGCTTCGCTTTTGCCGGATGATTGGGAAATCCCGGCAGGCCCGGGCCGGTCTTGGCGGCAGCGGCGGAGGCATCCTGCCCTAACAAACCCGCCAAAGCGGCCGTGCCGAGGGCGGTGCCTCCGCGCTGGAGGAAGAGGCGGCGGTTGAGGAGATCCTGGATGGCCCGGCCGTCGGGGCGGGTGGAGAGGAGATCGCGGAGAGAGCTCATGGCAAACGGGGGATCAGTCGCGGGTGACGACGCGGTCGAGATTGAGGAGGATGTTGGCGGTGACGGTGTAGGCGGCGAGCTCGGCGGGATCGAGGGACGGATCCGGTTTCGAAGTACCGTGTTGGATCAGGGCCTTGGCCGCCTCCGGCTGGGATTGGAATTCGGCGAGGCGGCTGCCGTAGCCGTCGCGCAGCAAGAGCAAGGTCTCCGCATCCGGCTTGCGGGAGGTGGCGAGCCGGTAGCCGGTGGAGAGGCGATCCTCCGGCGTCCCGCCACCCTCGCGCATCATGCGCTCGGCGAGGGCGCGCGAGGCCTCGACGAAGGTGACCTCGTTCATCAGGGCGAGCGCCTGCAGCGGGGTGTTGGTGCGCGATCGTTTCGGCGTGCAGGTCTCGCGGTTGGGCGCGTCGAAGAGCAGCATCGTCGGAGGCGCTCCGGTGCGTTTCCAGATCGTGTAGAAGCTGCGTCGGTAGAGACCATCGCCCTGATCGGCCTTGTAATTCCGGAGATCCCCGTAGCGGCTCGTTTCATCCCAGACGCCCTCGGGCATGTAGGGGCGCACGCTTGGTCCACCGATCTTGGGCACGATCAGTCCCGCGGCGGCGAGGGCCTGGTCGCGGATCAGTTCCCCGCGGAGGCGGAATCGCGGACCACGCGCGAGGAGACGGTTCTCGGGATCGCGTTCCACGAGCGCCGGAGTGACGGAGGAATCCTGCCGGTAGGCAAGGCTGGTGACGAGAAACTTGATCATCGCCTTCATGTCCCAGGCCCGGGCCGGCTTGCCGTTCACGGAGGGGAGGAAGCTGGGGCTCGTGAATTCCACGGCGAGCCAGTCGAGCAACTCGGGATGCACGGGCCATTCGGCCTGCGATCCGAAATCCTCGGAGGTCTTCACGATGCCGATTCCGAAAAGACGCTCCCATTCGCGGTTGACCCAGACCCGGGCGGTCAGCGGGTGCTCGCCCGAGACGAGCCAGCGCGCGAAGCCGAGGCGGTTCTGCGGTGCGCCCTCGGGCAAGGGCGGCAAGGCAGCGGGGAGATGCCGCGCCACCTTGTCGGTCGGCCGGTCGTATTCACCCCGGTTCAACACGAAGGCCTCGCGAGGCTCGCTCCGTTCCTTCATCACCATCACGCTTGGCAGCGACTGCTCGAAGTCGGCCCGTTGCTTCCTCGCGGCAGCGAGAGCCGCGGCGGCGCGCTTCACGGGATGATCGGCGTTGGCCCGGAACCAGGCGTCGAGAGCCTTGCGGTCCGCCTCGGTCCGCTTCGCCGGATCGTTGGAAAGTATCGCGACGAGATCCGCGGGCAGACCGGATCGGCCATCGAGCTTCACCAAGGCGGGCTCCAGCGATGTCGTGGAAAGACGGAAACGTCCCACCTGATGATCTCCGAAGTTCGACTGGTGGAAGAGCCGCACGAGGATCCGGGCACCTTCCGGTACCACCACCGGGGAGGCGGCGAGGAACATGGCGCGGCGGGCGACTTTCTTGTCGGGGCTGTTGCCATCGATGGCCCAGCCCTTCGCCGCCCTCGCGCGCGGTGCCTTCGCGTTCTCGAGGATCGCGGCGACTCCGTAGCCGTTCTGCTCGTAGTCGGCGGCGGCGGTGGCGAGGGGCACGGGTTGCTCCTTCCCATCGGGCAGGCGGAGGGCCAGCTCGACACCGGTCATCACGAAATTGCCGTTCGATCCACGGCCGAGACTCTTGCCGGGGAGGGCGGCATCCGGAAAAACCTCGAGAAGGACTCCACCGAAGCTGGCGCCGGTCGCCGGAAAAACAACCTCATAGGTGTCATTGTTAGGATTCCTTCCGCCCGCGAGCCAGGAGCCGTCCGCCTGCCGCACGAGGCCGGCCCCGCCGAGGCTTTTCGCGCTTTGGTCCGGAGCCTCGACCCAGGTGCTGGCGGCGCCGGCTCCTCCGGGACCGGTGAATTTGGACCGGAGATCGGCCTCCCACGACGCCAAAGCGCCAGCCATTTCCGCGGGGGCGGCTTTGGCAGCGGCCTCCGCCTTGGCGATTTCGCCATCGAGCCGCGCCAGCTCGGCGGTTTGCGCCGCATCGGGCAGGTGTAGCAGCGGGGCGGTATTGGAGCCCTCGCGTCCGAGCACGCCGCTTTCCTCGATCGAATTGAAATAGGCGAACATCCCGTAGAACTCCTTCTGCGAGATCGGATCGTACTTGTGGTCATGGCAGCGGGCGCAGTTCATGGTCAGCGCCAGCCAGGTCGTGCCCGTGGTCTCGACGCGGTCGATCACGGTCTCGACAAACCATTCCGCCTCGATCCGCCCTCCCTCGCCGTTGAGGCGGTGATTCCGGTTGAATCCGGTCGCGACGATCTGTTCGGGCGTCGCTCCGGGGAGGAGGTCTCCGGCGAGTTGCTCGATGGTGAATTGGTCGAAGGGGAGATTGCGGTTGTAGGCGCCGATCAACCAATCGCGCCAGGGCCACATGTGGCGGCTGCCGTCGCTCTGGAATCCGTTGCTGTCGGCGTAGCGGGCGAGATCGAGCCAATCCATCGCCATGCGTTCCCCGAAATGGGGCGAGGCCAGGAGCCGGTCGACCGCTTTTTCATAGGCCTGCGGCGTCGGGTCCGCGAGAAAGGCGTCCAGCTCGGCGAGCGTCGGCGGCAAACCGGTGAGATCGAGCGAGACCCGGCGCAGGAGCGACTCGCGGTCGGCCTCGGGTTGCAACGCGAGGCCTTCCTTTTCGAGCCGGGCGGTGACGAACGCATCGACGGGATGCATCGCTTCCTTGCCGGCAGGCAAGGCGGGCCGCCGCGGCGTCACGAAGGCCCAGTGTCCCTCGTATTCCGCCCCTTCCTCGACCCAGCGCTTCAAGGTATCGCGTTGGGCGGGTGTCAAGGTCTTGCCGCTCTCGGGCGGGGGCATGAAATCGGAGTCGTGCGAATCGAGGAAGATCCGCACGAGGATCTCGCTCTCGCCGGGTTTTCCCGGGACGATGGGGGAGAGGCCGGATTTGCCGGGGAGGAAAGCCTGGTCGGCGAGATCGAGGCGGAGGCCGCCCTTGCGCTCTTTTTCATCGGGACCGTGGCAGTGGAAACACGCGTCCGAGAGGATCGGCCGGATGTCGCGGTTGAAACGGAGCGGCTCCGCCGGAGACTCGTTTGGGATGAAGAGGCCCGCGAGTGCCGTGAAAAAGATTGTCCTGCGGTTCATGAATCTGGATCGGCCGGAGCCTGGTTAACACGTGAGAATGACCCCGATGCACCTTTTCTTACAGCCTCTCTCCACCGCATCCGCGCCATGATCCGCCACCGCCGCCTCCGGTCCGAACATTTCCCTGCCGATTTGCCGATCCGTGCTACAATCCGCGCATCATGTTACAAGCAGGCATCGTCGGACTCCCCAACGTGGGCAAATCCACCCTTTTCAACGCCGTCACCCGCACCCGCAAGGCGGAGGCGGCCAACTATCCTTTCTGCACGATCGATCCCAATGTCGGTGTCGTCACCGTGCCCGACGAACGCCTCGACGCGCTCTCGAAGCTGAGCGGATCGACGAAGATCATCCCCGCCGCGATCGAATTCGTCGATATCGCCGGACTCGTCGAGGGCGCCTCCACGGGAGCCGGACTCGGCAACAAATTCCTCGCCAACATCCGCGAGGTCGACGCCATCGTGCAGGTCGTGCGCTGTTTTGAGAACGACGACATCATCCACGAACTCGGCTCGGTGAATCCCCTCCGCGACATCGAGATCATCAACGCCGAGCTCATCCTCGCCGACATGGCGACGCTGGAGAAACGCCGCGCCTCCCGCGAGAAAAAAGCCAAGACCGGCGACGCCGAGTCGAAGCGCGAGGTCGACCTGATCGACAAACTCATGCCCCATCTGAACCAAGGGCTCCCGGCGCTGACCCTGCCGGTCTCCGATGAGGAGAAAAAGACCCTGCGCGAGTTCTTCCTCCTTTCCTCGAAGAAGACCATCTTCGCCTGCAACGTCGCCGAAGGAGAGCTCGGCTCGGCCACGGCGAATCCCGATGGCCATCCCATGGTGAAACAGGTGCGCGACTACGCCGCCTCCACCTTCGGAGCCGAGGCCGTCGTCATCTCCGCCCGCATCGAGGAGGAAATGATCGACCTTTCCCCCGAGGAAGCCGCGGAATTCCTCGCCGACATGGGCGTGAAAGACTCCGGCGTCTCCGCCTTGATCCGCGCCGTCTACCACCTCCTCGGCTTGCGTACCTACCTGACCACCGGGGAAAAAGAGACCCGCGCCTGGACCATCACCGAGGGCACGAAAGCCCCGGGAGCCGCCGGCGTCATCCATGGCGACTTCGAGCGGGGCTTCATCGCTGCCGAAGTCGTTCATTATGAGGACCTGATCGCCCTCGGCTCCCATGCCAAGGCCCGCGAAGCAGGCAAACTCCGCATCGAGGGCAAGGAATACGTGATGAAAGACGGCGACGTCGTCGAATTCCGCTTCAATGTC
>JALRFZ010000018.1 GCA_023253615.1 Verrucomicrobiales bacterium
GTGGCTCTGGCGCGACTGGGTGATCCAGGCCTACAACACGACCCTGCCCTTCGACCGTTTCGCGCTCGAGCAGATCGCCGGCGATCTCCTGCCCGGTGCGACCGAGGCGCAGAAGACCGCCACCGGATTCAACCGGAACCACATGATCACCCACGAGGGCGGCACGATCCCGGAGGAGAATCTCGTGAACTACGCCGCCGACCGGGTGAAGACCACCAGCGAGGTCTTTCTCGGGCTCACGATGGCGTGCGCCCAGTGCCACGATCACAAGTACGATCCGGTCTCGATCCGCGAATACTACGAGTTCTTCGCCTTCTTCAACGAACTCGGCGACCGCGGACTCGACGGCAACGCGGGGGTGAACGCCGCGCCCCGCCTCCTCGCCCGTTCCGTGCTGCCCGACGACGAGCTCCCCGTCCTGCGGGCCGGGCTCGCCGAGCTGGAGGGCAAACTCGCTTCGACGGAAGACGGCTTCGGCGATTGGCTCGGGAAGACGGTGGCGGAGGAAAAGGCGCGCGGCGCGGGATTCACCGCCAGACCGGTCGAGACGCTCGATGTTTCCTCGCCGAACACCCCGGGAGCCTTCGAGGTCCGGCCCGACGGATCCGTCCATCTCGCCGCGCCGTCGGGAGGGCTCAACGCCTTCAGTCATGCCGTCCGTCTCCCTGATCTGCCGCGGGTCAACGGCATCCGCATCCATTTCCTCCCGTCGGGAGAGCAAGGACGGCTGACGCCGCATCCCGACGGCGTACCAAAGGTCACGACCGTGCTCGTCTCCGCCGGCCACCAACCCGCCAAGCAGGTCGATTATCACCGGCAACTTCGCTTTTCCGCCGCGACCGCGAGCAGTTGGGCGGACGGTCATGCTCCCGCCGGGGTGCTCGACGAACGCAATTTGCACTGGTGGCAACCGACCGTGGCCGACTCGCCGCAGCATCTCACCGTGACCTTCGCGGAGCCGGTCGATCCCGCCGGGCAGCCCTTCCTCAGCGTGATGATCTTCTACGGCACCAACGAGGCGATGCCCCACCACTGGCGCATCGAGGCCTTCGATGGAAACGACCCCGACAGCCGCTTCCCCGCGCCCGTCGCCGCGGCCCTCGCGAAGACGGAGAGAGAATGGACTCCCGCGGAGCGCGCCCTCGTCCTCGCCGCCTTCCGCGAGGATGCCCCCTCCCTCGGGCGGCTCCGCACCGACATCGCCAACCTCCGCGAACGGATCGACGTCCTGACAAAACCACATCCGGTCATGGTCATGGACACCGCCGCGCAACCGCGCGCGACCCATGTGCTCGACCGGGGGCAATACGACGTGCCTCTCGACAAGGTCTCGCCGAACACCCCGCGCGTCCTCCCCGCGCTCGTCCCCGGGGAAAAAGCCGACCGTCTCGACCTCGCCCGCTGGATGGTGGATCCGGGGAATCCCCTGACCGCCCGCGTCGCCGCGAACCGCCTCTGGGCGATGTTCTTCGGCACCGGCCTCGTCGCGACCACCGCCGACTTCGGATCACAGGGCGAGTGGCCCAGCCATCCGGAGCTGCTCGATTGGCTCGCCGTCGAATTCATCGAGAGCGGTTGGGATCAGAAGGCGCTCATCCGCACCCTCCTCGGCAGCGCCGCCTACCGGCAGGATTCCCGCGCCACCGCCGCGCAGCGCGAGCTCGATCCGCGCAACCGCCTCGTCGGGCGCGGGCCGCGCTTCCGTCTTTCCGCCGAGTTCATCCGCGACCAGGTCCTCGCCCACAGCGGCCTTCTCGTGCCCCGCATCGGCGGACCGAGCGTGCATCCCTACCAGCCCGCCGGACTCTGGAAAGAGGTCAGCCATTTCGGCAGCACCCCCGCCACTTCCCAGGTCTTCGTGCAGGACAAGGGCGAGAAGCTCTACCGTCGCAGCCTCTACACCTACGTGAAGCGCACCAGCCCGCACCCGTCCCTGAGCGCCTTCGACGCGCCCAATCGCGAGATGTGCATCACCGAGCGCGGGGTCACGAACACCCCGCTGCAATCCCTCGTCACCTTGAACGATCCCCAGTTCGCCGAGGCAGCGAGGGTCTTTGCGGCCCGGCTCCTCCGGGAGACACCCGCGGCCGACGACCGGGCGAGATTGCGCACCGCTTTTGGAAAGGTGACCGGCCGGCTCCCGCGCGATACCGAGCTCGATGCCCTCGCCTCTTTCCTCACCGACGAGAGCGCCCGCTACGCGGCCGACCGGGCCGCCGCCCTCGGCGTCGTCTCCGTCGGCGAGTGGCCGCGCGATGAGACGCTCGATCCCTCCCTCCAGGCCGCCTGGACGCAGGTCGCCGCCCTCCTCTTCAATCTCAGCGAGACCCTGACACGCTTCTAATTCCCACCCCGATCCACCATGCAGACCAGACTCACCGACACCCTCGGATTGGAAACCGCGAAGCACCTCACGCGCCGTTCCCTCTTCGGCCGCACCGCCGCCGGGCTCGGTGGCATCGCCCTCGGCGATCTGCTCGGTGGCGATGCCATCGCGGCGTCTCCCGACCGCCTCGACCTCTTCGCGAAACCCTCCGGCGGGGGTCTCCCCGGTCTGCCGCATTTCGCGCCGAAGGCCAAACGGGTCATCTACCTCTTCCAGTCGGGAGGGCCGAGCCACGTCGATCTCTTCGATCACAAGGATTTTCTCGACCAACATCACGGGACGAACCTGCCTGACTCCGTCCGCGGCGGGCAGCGCCTCACCGGCATGACCTCGCACCAGAGCAGTTTCCCCGTCGTGAAACCGCTCTGGGGAGGGAAGCGCTGCGGCGCCCACGGCACCTGGATCGGGAATCTGCTGCCCCACCACCAGACCATCGCCGACGAGATGACGATCATCCGCTCGATGTGGACCGAGGCGATCAACCACGATCCCGCGATCACCTACATCAACACCGGCTCCCAGCAGATGGGTCATGCCTCCATGGGGGCTTGGCTCAGCTACGGCCTCGGGCGCGAGAACGAGAATTTCCCCGCCTACATGGTCCTCCTCAGCCAGGGCACGGGAAAGAATCCGGGGCAGCCCATCTTCTCGCGTCTCTGGGGCAGTGGCTACCTGCCCTCGAGCCACCAGGGCGTGATGCTGCGGCCCGGAGCCAATCCCGTGCTTTACCTGAACAATCCCGAGGGCGTCTCCCGCGAATCCCGTCGCCGCCTCCTCGACACTCTCGGCGATCTCAACCGCCAGCAGGCCGAGACCGTCGGGGATCCCGAGACGCTCGCCCGGGTCGAGGCCTACGAGATGGCCTACCGCATGCAGACCTCCGTGCCCGATCTCGCCGATCTCTCCGACGAGCCCGCATCGACCTTCGAACTCTACGGAGAGGAATCCCGGCGTCCCGGCACCTATGCGGCGAACTGCCTCCTCGCCCGCCGCATGGCCCAGCGCGGGGTGCGTTTCATCCAGCTGTTCCACCGCGGGTGGGACCAGCACATCTCCCTCACGAGGCAGCTCCCCAACCAGTGCCGCGACGTCGACCAGCCCACCGCCGCCCTCGTCAAGGATCTCAAGCGGCTCGGCATGCTCGAGGACACGCTCGTGATCTGGGGCGGGGAATTCGGCCGCACCGTTTACAGCCAGGGCACTCTCGGATCCCCCACCGCGGGACGCGACCACCATGGCCGCTGTTTCACCACCTGGATGGCCGGCGGCGGGATCAAGGCCGGCTTCGATTACGGCGTCACCGACGATTATGCCTACAACATCGTCGAGAATCCCGTCCACATCCGCGATCTCAACGCCACCATCCTGCACCAGCTCGGCATCGACCACGAACGTTTCACCTTCAAGTTCCGCGGCCTCAACCAGCGCCTCACCGGCGTGGAAAAAGCGCACGTGGTGAAGGGGATATTGGCGTGAGCGGGAGGGGATGCGGCAGCGGGAGCGGCCGGGGAGGTCACCCGAAAATCTCCATCACCGGCTTGCCCTTGCCATCCTCGGTCACGTAGAAGGGGCGGCCTTCGATCGTGAACTCGGTTTTCGGACTCACCCCCATCGCGGTCATGATGGTGGCGTGCAGGTCGGTGACGGTGACGGGATTCTCCACGGCGACGAGCGGTCT
>JALRFZ010000020.1 GCA_023253615.1 Verrucomicrobiales bacterium
GGTGGAGGCCTACGAGCCACACGTCGTCCGGGGATACGCCAAGGCGCTCGTGGAATCCTATCTCGAACTCCAGGAAGAGGGTTGGCGAACCTTCCGCGACGAAGCGATGGAGCGGTTTTCCATCCAACTCACGGAGCTGGAGGCGAAGGTCTCCGAAAATCTCGACGCCCTCAACTCCCTGGAGAACGAATCGAATTTCACCGAATTGACGATCGAACAGCAGAGCCTGCTGGAGATCCCGCGCCAGCTCGTGGAAACCCGGGAGAAAATCACCCGCATGGACGCCCTGCGGAAAAACATCGAAAGCTACGAACGCGATCCCTCGTCCGATCACACCATCACCATCCTCTCCCTTCTGGCCAACTATCAGAAAGAAGCCGAAGTCTCGGTCGGCAATGTCATCAACCGCCCCCTCGCGGCGACGCAAACGGGTGTGGCGGCGGCGGCACCGCCCCGCGTCCAGGTCGTGACACCGGCCGATGTGGAGAGTCTCGAGCCCTGGCAGGAGCTGGAACGCGAGCAGCGGGGCCTCGAGGCCCGGATCACCGAAGCCTCCGCCCTTTTCCTCCCCGATCACCCGAAAATGCGGGAGATGACCGGCCAACTGGAAGAGGTGCGCCGCTCCCTCGGCCTCGAATTGGCCAACCTCCGCGAAAAGTTCGAACTGGAATACCGGCGGCTCACCGAAAAACTCGCGGAATTGCAGCGCCGACTCCCCGAATACGAAGAGGTGACGCGGGAGTTCGGCAAGACCAACCTCACCTACTCGTCCATCGAACAGGCCCAACTGATGTGGAACGAGGCGAGGAAACGCCTCGCCGGGAAGCTGGCGGTGGCGACCTTCACCGAAGACATCGACTGGGTGAACATCGACTATGTCGGCCACGTCCAACTGCGTGACCGGAACCCGATCTCGCCCAACAAACGAAAGCTCGTGATGCTCTCACTCCTCCTGGGTCTGGGCGGGGGGCTCGGACTCTCGACCGCCCTCAACCTGCTCGACAATTCGGCTACCTCGCTCGCGCAGCTCGAAGGATATATCGGAGTCCGTGGGATCGGCATTGTCCCTCTCACCGACCCGGGATATCTCGAGGCGGTGCACCGCTCCCCGGCCCAGGGGGCCACCGTCCCGAATTACCTTCTCGAGTGCTTCCGCGTGATCCGGGCGAACATCGGTCTGGATTCGCGCTTCGAAGGGCGGCGTTCCCAGGTGATTCTGGTCACGAGCGCCCGGCCGCAGGAAGGCAAGACGACCCAGACCGCCAACCTCGCCTGGGCCTTTCGCTCGATGGGGGAAAAAGTTCTCGTGGTTGATTGCGACCTCCGCCGCGGTCGCCAACATGTCCTCCTCGGGCTCGACAACAGCGCGGGCATGTCCCACATGTTGACCGGGCGTATCACTCCGGAGCAGGCCGTCGTCCCGACTGGTCCACAGGGATTCCACGCGATCGCGCGTGGCCCGATCATCCCGGGCTCCACGGAACTCCTTTGTCAGGAAGGGTTCGCCAGGCTGGTGGAGTTCTGGCGGACGAGATACGATCGCATCCTCCTCGACTGCCCGCCGGTGCTGGGGCTGAGCGAGTCGGCCTCGCTGCAACGCCTTGCCGACGGGATCGTGCTGGTGGTGCGCTCGGAAACCACGGCGATGAAGGATGTTCGCGACGCGGTGACCGTTTTGCGCAAGACCGGAGCCCACTTTTTCGGGTTCGTCCTCAACTCGGTCGATCTCTCCAAAATCGGCAACTACTACCAGTATTATTACTACTCCGCACCTTACTACGATCAGTTTGAAGGTGACGACAAGGAGGAGGATTCCTCCCGGTCTGCCGGGGGACCCATCCCCCGGGTCGTTCCCGCTCCTTGAGCGCCCTCTCTCTGTCGCCCATCCTTGTCCGCGATCGGGCCCGCTTGGGTTCCCTCACGATCTGGTGTCGCATTTCTTTGGTGGCGGAACAGTCGTCGTTCCGCGTGTAGCTCGGCCGCCGGATTTTTACGGCATTCACCAGGCCGGTTTCGGTTGGAGCTCGCGGATCAGCGGCGCAAGCTTCGCTGGAGTCAGCTCGGCAGCTTGTTCCTGCGTCGCGCAGCGACGGTCTTTCGATCCTCGTCGAAAACGAACGAGCGGTGCCGCTCGCCGCGGCCTTCCTCACCGAGTTCGGACGGCACCGGAAGGGAGGTGTCCGATGATCTCGCTGGCCAACGCCTCCCACAAGATCTACGCCGCTCGGGAGCCCTGCGACATGCGCAACCGGATCACCAGCCGCGGCATGACCCGCCTGGTGAACTCCACCCCCACGGCGTCGATCTGCGCGGCGCGACCTTGCGCCCCCGGGTATGAGGGACCGAAGCCGTGGTGAAGAAAGCCTTTGCCTCAGCGACTGCGGACCTGCCGTTTGATGGCGTCTTGTCAGCCCGCATTTCTCATCCCCCTTCGTCGCGAGACGCCGCGAGGAGAAGTCCCCGCAAGGCGCGGCCCGGATCTCCCGCCGGGCGGTTCCCGCCGATCTGTATGAGAACATACCGTCCAAGGGAAATCCGGGG
>JALRFZ010000074.1 GCA_023253615.1 Verrucomicrobiales bacterium
CCTCGAGGACGCGGCCGACAAGGGTGAAGGATTTGGCGAGCGCCCCGAGGATGCGGTGGTTGGCGGGATTGGCCTGCTGCATTTCATTCAGCTTCACGCCGACGGACATGGCGGCGTCGCCGGCGGCATCGAGACGGTCCATCGCGAACTCGCACTCGACGATGGCGAGGGAGTTTTCGTGGATGTGCAGGGCGGCCTCGTTCGCGAGCGAGGGCTCGCGGGTGCGGGCCTCGGCCCAGAAGCGGGACGACTCGGTGAAATAATGCCGCGCCACGGAGTACTGGCCGGAGCGGATCGAGAGGCCGCCGAGGGCGCTTTTCGAAGTGGCGATGTTTTTCACGAACTCGACGTCGGAGGTGGAGGCGTCCTCGAGCAGGGCGGAATACCGGCGCTCGGCCTCTCCGAAGGCGGCGAGGGATTTCCCGAATTCGCCCATCTCGCGGTAGATCTGCCCGAGATAAAAGAGCGCGTTGGCCGTGGAGACGATGAAATCGGGTGCGTCGCCATAGGCCTCGACGAGGCGCTCGTAGTGTTTGCGACCCTCGAGGAGGGCCGCGGCGCGGCCCTCGCGGAACTCCGGCACGTCGGTGTCGCGGTTCTCGAGCACGAGGCGGAAAAAGCGGTCGCCGTTGTCCTGGGTCTGACGCAGGATCTGGCGGGCGAGCTTGGTCTGGCCGAGGAGATTGTTCTGGGAACCCTCGAGATCATTGAGGACGGACTCGAGTTCCTCCTTTTTCTCCTTCTCCCGGTTGAGGTCGCGTCGGAAGGCATTGGCCTGGCGGTTCACCTTGGCCTGGAGTTCGGCCTGGAATTCGGCGGCCTCGGCGGCGACCTGCTTTTTCGCCTCACGCGCGTCGAGGTAGTAGAAAAGGGAGAAAAAGCTCAAGGGCAGAATGGCGACGAGCGCGGCGATGGCGACGACCTGCCACCGGAGCACGGCGCTGGCGCGCAGGGCCTCGAGAAACGCACCGGGAGTGCGTGCCGGAGCGCGCCCGGTCCCGAAATCGTTGCCGTCACAGAGGAGGAGGTCCGGCTCGATGATCTCCGGGTAGGCCGGCTTTGCGGGGATTGCGGGAGCCGGGGCCGGCTCGGCGGCGGTGATGGGATCCGATGATCCGGGGGCGGCCTCCGCCGGAGTCCCCACGGACGCGATCGCCGCCGCCACCTCCGACATTTGCGAAGGACGACGGGCCGGGTCGTATTGCAGGCAGGAGGCGATGACGCGCCGGACCGCTTCCTCCCGCGGTCCCGAGGCCGCCGTCGGCCATTCGACGTCGCTTTCCGCCGCGAGATGTTCGATGAAGGCTTCGGTCGTGCCGGAAAGTTCTCCAAAAGTGATCGCCGGAGTGGATTCGAGCCATCCGGGGTGCTCGACGGCATGGCGGCGGAGACGGTCGAGCCTCGGGAGGTGTCCGGTCAGAATCTCGAAGGCGACGACCCCGAAGGCATAGATGTCCCATTCTTTCCCGCGCCCCCCGTTGAAGTCGCCGGTGGCGAGTTGCTCGGGTGCCGCATAGAAGAGCGGCTCGCCGGCCTCGAGAAACTGCAGCCCGCCCAGGAAAGCCTCGCCGAATCCGGAGAGATGCACGCTCTGCCCTCCGCCCGCTTTTCCGGCAAGGTAGATGATCGATGGACGCACGCCGCCGTGGAACGAGCCCGTGGCATGCAGTCCGTCGAGGGCGGCGGCCAATTCGGCGATCACATCGAGCCCCTGCTCCCGGGTGAGGGCGGAGCCGAGCCGCGCGATCGAGCTGACCTGCCAGGCCTCTCCCTCGCCGCCTTTCCATCCGAAGAAAGGGGTGGCACAGGCCGCGAGGGTGCGGGGTCCCTGCAGGACGTAATCGTGGATTCCCGCCACTCCGGGGATCTTCGTCGCGGGATCCGAAAAGGTCTTCAGGTAGGGCAGCAGGAAGCGATCACTCGTGCCTTCCGCCTTGTAGACGCGGATCTGCCGTCGTTTCCCGCTCTGGTGAAGGGCCACGAAAGACCATCCGAAGGGATCTTCGCCAAGAAGCCCCTCGTAGCGGTATCCGGGTAGTTCGGGAAACGGCATCTGCTGATCTCTATACGGTCAGGGGAAAAAATCCTTAAGGCAAATCCAAGGGAAAAACCGCGCTCATCCCGGCAGGAGGGCGCGCACGATCCGCTCCCACTCGCCGTCGATCTCCCCACGGCGGATCGGGGGCTGGTCCGCCCGGTGATACCAGTAGCCGGAATTCCCGAGATCGCCCTCGATGGCATGGAGCAGACCATGGATCCACGACCCGGTCGCCGACGGGATGTCCTGGGCGATGTCGTGGGCCTTCTCCCAATGCCCCGCGCGGGTGTGCCAGAGCGCCTCCAACTCCCGCGAGAGGCCGGATGGGGGCGAGCCGCCGGGCTGGATCGAGGCGAGAAACGTGTCGAAGGTCATCGGCGGAATCTTAGATTCCTTAATGAATTCCGGCAAGGAGGCATTTTTGCCGCCTTGCCCCTTCTCTCACGTGGACGCGGGCGGGAAAAAACGCACAAGCGCTTGTGCGAAGGCGGCGCATCGTGGAAACTTCCCGACTCCGATCCCGCATGGCCGCCTACTTCATCCGACGACTGCTCCTCATCCCCCCGACCCTCATCGGGATGACGCTGGCGGTCTTCGCGCTGATCCAGTTCACCCCCGGAGGCCGTCTCGAAATGGCCCTGATGGAGGCGCGCATGAAGGAGGGCGGGCGCTCCACCAACCTGCAATCCTCCGGCCTCACCCCGGGCCAGATCCTGAAGCTGGAGGAGCAGTTCGGTCACGACAAACCCTTCCACATCGCCTACCTCTCCTGGCTCGGCGCGGTGCCGCGCGAGACGAACCGGTCCCGTGCCGAATTCGCCCCCGACGCCACCGAGACCGAAGTGAAGATCCCCGGCACGGCCGATGTCGTGACCGTGAAGCGGCTCCCCGATGACAAGGCCGCGATCGTCGCGAAAGAAGGCTTCGATGCCGGATCGTGGCGTGCCCGTATCGTCACGCCGGAGGAGCAACTGCGGCGCTGGCAGAAACGCAACCCGGGGCAGGAACTCGACGCGCCCCAGCCTTGGCTGGCGATCCTTTACCAGCCGAAATTCAGCGGCCTGCTCCAGGGAAATCTCGGCGACTCGACCCGCTACTCCGAGCCGGTCTGGGAAATGATGAAACGGCGCTTCCCCATCTCGATCTTCTTCGGCGTCGTCTCGCTCCTCCTGACCTACCTCGTCTGCATCCCGCTCGGGGTGCTGAAGGCGATCAAACACCGCACCCTGCTCGACAACGTGACCTCGATCGTGATTTTCACCGGCTACGCCATCCCTGGTTTCGTCCTCGGGGTCTTCCTCGTCGTCGTCTTCGCAGCCCGGCTCGGCTGGTTTCCGCTGGAGGGATTCGTCAGCGCGAATTTCGCCGACCTCTCCTTCTGGGGCAAGGCGAAGGATCTCGCCCACCATGCCTTCCTCCCGCTCATTTGCTACATGGTCGGCAGTTTCGCGAGCCTGACGATGCTGGTGAAAAACAATCTCATGGACCAGCTCGCCGCCGACTACGTGCGCACCGCCGTGGCGAAAGGGCTCGACTTCAAGCGCGCCGTCTTCGGGCACGCCCTGCGCAACGCCTTCATCCCCGTGGCCGCGACGATGGGCCAGGCCCTCACCCTCGTCGTGGGGGGCAGCTTCCTCATCGAGCGCATCTTCGACATAGACGGCTTCGGTCTGATGGGATTCAACGCCCTCCTCGAGCGTGACTCGGCCATCATCATGGGCACGGTCACGATCGGCGGACTGCTCCTCATGCTCGGCAACGTGCTCTCCGATCTCATCACCGCGCGGCTCGATCCCCGCATCCGCTTCGAATGATCCGCCGCCTCGCCATCGTCAGCCTCCTCGTCGGCGCGCTCTCCCTCCTCGGGGAATGGCTCGGACTCGACCTGCCCTCGATCTCGTGGTTCTTCGGGATGGGGCCGGTCTTCGGCTGGGCCGCCTCCCTGATCCTCCTCCTCGTCGGGATCGCCGCCCTTCTCCTCCTGCCCGCGCAGATCCACTGGACTCCCGTGACCCTGCAACGATTCCGCCGTTTCCGCTCGATCCGGCGCGGCTGGTGGTCGCTGCTGCTGCTGGGCGGACTCGTCTTCCTCGCCCTGCTCGACCAGGCCCTCGTCGGAAAACGCGCCCTCGTCGTGAAACAAGGCGACTCGTGGTATTTCCCCGCCTTCGTGAAGCAACGCTATCCCGAGAAAACCTTCTCCGGCGAAGGAGAAGCGGAGACGGATTATCGTCAACTGAAGGAACGCTTCGCCCGGGAGGACCAGGGCGATCTCGTGCTGATGCCGCCGGTGCCGTGGGATCCCGTGCTCGATTCCGACGACCGCCAGACCGTCGCCCTCGAAATGCGCGACGGCCTCCTTTACCGCCCCGGCGAGGATCGCCCCTACTCCGGCCGCGCCCTGAGGTATTACACCGGAAATCCCGCCGCGAAACACACCGACGCCCGCGTCCGGAGAGGATTGCCCGACGGAGAATGGCTCGGCTACGCTCCCTCCGGCGGCCTCGCCGTGCGCGCCTCCTACCGGGCGGGTGAAAAGGTGCGCGAGGAGTTCACGGGCGAAATGAAGCCGGAGGAATTCGCCGCCGCCGCGACGACGGATTGGATCGTCGTCATTTATCCCGCGATCCCCCCGATGTGGAAGGCGGGCCATTACCTCGGCACGGACAGCCGCGGATGGGACGTCCTCGCACAGATGTACGGAGGCTGGCAACTGAACCTGAAGGCGATCCTCCTCTACCTCACCCTCACCTACGGGGTCGGCGTCCTCATCGGCACGCTCATGGGATTCTGGGGCGGATGGTTCGACCTGCTTTTCCAGCGCATCATCGAGATCCTCGAGAACCTGCCCTTCCTCTACATCGTCATGATCGTCGTCGGTGTCGTCGGCGTCGCGAACATGAATCTGCCCCTCCTCCTCGGGGTGATCTGCGTGTTCTCCTGGACCGGCCTCACCTACTCGATGCGGGCACTCGCCTACAAGGAGAAGGAGCGCGATTACATCGCCGCCGCCCGTCTCCAGGGAGCCGGCACCTTCCGCATCATCACCCGCTACCTCGTGCCGAACGTCCTCGCGACCCTCGTCACGATCATCCCCTTCAGCGTCGTCGGCATCATCACCTCGCTGACCGCCCTCGCCTTCGTCGGTTTCGGCCTGCCCGAGACCTACGCGCAATGGGGC